>NZ_KB891102.1:312461-496509 GCF_000373365.1 Parafrankia discariae | reverse complement strand
ATTCCGACACCCCGGTGAGCCGGCTGTCGGGTGGGCAGAAGAAGCGGACGTCGGTGGCGCTGGAGCTGCTGACCCGGCCGTCGCTGCTGTTCCTGGACGAGCCGACGTCGGGGCTGGACCCGGCGAACGACCAGTCGGTGATGGAGACGCTGAAGGGCCTGGCCAAGGGCGGCGGGGTCGGTTCGGCGGACGAGAGCGGCCGCACGGTCATCGTCGTCACGCACAGCGTGCTGTTCCTGGACCTGTGCGACTACATCCTGGTCCTCGCCCCGGGTGGGCACGTGGCCTACTTCGGCCCGTCGGGTGGCGCGTTGAGCTTCTTCGGCAAGGAGGACTTCCGCGAGTTCGCGGCGGTCTTCCGGGAGCTGGAGAGCACCCCGGGCGCCGAGATGGCGGCCCGGTTCCGCGCCTCGGAGTACTTCGTACCCTCCGCCGTCGTCGCGCCGGTCGTGCGCAAGGCGCCGGCGGAGCTGCCGAGCGTGCGCCAGCAACCGGTCACCTCCCAGCTCGCGACGCTCACCCGCCGGTATCTGCGGGTCGTGCTGGCGGACCGTTCCTATCTGCGTCTCATCGTGGCCTTCCCGTTCCTGCTCGGGATCATCCCGAGGGTGATCCCGGCCCCCGACGGGCTGAAACCGTTGCCGGACGCGCCTAATCCGGACGCGATGAAGGTGCTCGTCGTCCTGGTGCTGTGCGCGTGCTTCATGGGGATGGCGAACTCGGTCCGCGAGATCGTCAAGGAACGCGACATCTACCGGCGGGAACGAACGATCGGCCTGTCCCGGGCGGCCTATCTCGGCTCGAAGATCATCGTTCTCACCGGTATCACGACCCTGCAGTGCGTGATCTTCACGTTGATCGGGCTGGTCGGCCGCACCCCGCCGGAGGCGTCCCTGCTGGGCTCGCCGCTGGTGGAGTGTCTGGTCGCGGTGATCGTCGCCGCGCTGGCGTCCATGATGATCGGGCTGCTCGTGTCGACGCTGGTCGACAACGCGGACAAGACGATGCCCGTCCTGGTGCTGGTGACCATGGCCCAGCTCGTGCTCTCCGGCGGGCTGGTGTCGCTGTCCGGCCGGCTGGTCATGGAACAGGTCGCGTGGATCTCGCCCGCCCGGTGGGGCTTCGCGGCCCTGGCGTCCACCGACGACCTCAACGAGGTCTCCAAACTGGGTAACGAGGTACTGCGCACCGACCCGGCCGACGGCCTGTGGGAGCACAGCGCGGGTGTCTGGGTGCTCGACGTCGTCCTCGGCCTGGTCCTCGCCGCGGCGGCGCTCGCGCTGACCTCGATGATGCTGCGCCGGATCGATCCCAAGGTGACCCGCCCCGCCGGCCCGCCGGCGGGAGCCGGCCGCCCGCCGCAGGCCGGGCAGGCACCGCCGACCGGTCCCGGCGGTCCTGGTGGCCCCGGCGGCTACGGTGCCGCGCCCGGCGCGCGCCGCTGACCCCGGCCAGGTCCGGGAGCCACGGCTGGGAACTGGTTCGGGGAGCTAGGCCCGGGAGCGGCGTGGCGGCCGGGTCTGGCCACCCAGACCACGGCCGGCGAGCAGATCGGCGACCTCCTCGCACCAGAACGCCAGCCCGCACAGCTGGTAGGTGAGGAAGCCCTTGGTCAGCGTGGGGCTGTTCCGCTCGAAGACCGAATGCCCGGCGACCTGCAGTGCCCAGCTCGCCACGAACATCGGCAGGCCCACCTTGGGCCGGCCGACGAGCAGCGGGAGGGAGAAGGCCACGCCGGGGATCCCCACGAGGTGGGTCGCCCGGATCCCCCGCGTGGTGTGCTGGGACCGGTAGAACGCCATCTTCGCGGCGAAGGGCGCCGTGGCCG
Organism: Parafrankia discariae; assembly: GCF_000373365.1. NCBI lineage: Bacteria > Bacillati > Actinomycetota > Actinomycetes > Frankiales > Frankiaceae > Parafrankia > Parafrankia discariae. Next base: position 494,681 of record NZ_KB891102.1, on the reverse strand, counting down.
GCGGCGGCTCGGCCTCCGTGAGTGAGTCGGCAGTGGTCATGATGCCCCTCGCTTCGTCTCGTCCCGAAGTCTCGTCCCCGAACATCATCGGCGACGAGGGCGGGCGACTCCAGCCGGGCCGGTGCCACGCCTGCGTTCCGGGCCGGCCGGCGGGCGGTTCCGCCGTAGGGGCGGGACGGGGCGGGACGGGGCGGAATGCCGCCGGATCAGCGGGCGGCCTGCTCCGCGGCCGGGCTCGGCGCGGGCACGGGCGGCCCGGGGGCGGCGGCGGCCGGGCCGCCGGCCGGGGTGGCCAGCGCACGCAGGGCCTCGAGCATCTGGCCGCGCAGTTCCCCGGTCGGCGGGGCGAGGCCGAGCAGCTCCGCCAGCCACATCCCGTCGGCCGCCATGCGGACCAGCGTCGCGGTCGCCGGGTCGATGCGATCCTGGACGATGCGGTTCTGCCAGTGCTCGTACCGCTGGCGGAAGCGCTGCAGCCGCTCGGGATCGGCGATGAGGGCGGCCAGGAACCCGACCTCGGCGGTGCTGTCCCGCTGCTGCACGCCGGCCGCCGTAGCGGCGTCCAGGTAGGCCCGAGCCCAGCCGCCCGGCCGCTCGTCCAGCATGGCCCGCGCGGTGACCTCCGCCTCGAACTCGTCGTTCCACCGGTCGTAGAGCGCGTCGATGAGCGACGCACGCGTCGGGAAGTGGTGTAACAGGCCTCCCTTGGAGACCGTCGCCTCGCGGGCGACCGCGTCCAGGCTGAGGGCCTGGCTGCCGTGCCGGGTGAGGACGCGCCAAGCGGCGTCCAGCAACCGCTGTCGCGTCGCAGCCGGGTCCGAGGCGGGCACGACCGCCATTGTGCCGCACGCACCGGCCCACCTGGTACTTCGCACCGTCTCACGCATGCTACCGGGTTGACCGACCGTCCGGACGGACGGTAGTACTTCGACGGGACGAACCGGGCGGAGGACCCGGAAGCGCGTCAGGCCCGAGCCGGGCGCTCGAAGCGGCGTGGCGCGCGCCGACGGGGGCGACGGAGCTATGCGAAGAACAACGGGAAGCGCGGGACCAGCCGGTCGGCCGCGGCCCGGCCGAGAACACCGAACCGGTCCCACGGGCGACGCGGGGCCCTACGCGCCGGGCGGACCCTACGCGCCGGGCGGGCCACGGGGGCCGGCGGCGCCCTCCGAGGGAACCGGTCCGGGCGGGCAGCCGGCCGCCTCGCTCACCCACGGTGCCATCGGACGTCTGGTGGTCGCGCTGGGCGCGGCCACGCTGCTGCAGTGGCTCGGGGCGTTCGCGATCGCGCCGATCCTCCCGCTCTACCTGGAGGAACGGGACGTCTCCGCCGGTGGGGTCGGCATGGTCATGGCCGCGTTCTTCCTCGGCGCGCTGCTCTCCCAGTACCCGGCGGGCCTGGCCACCGCGACGCGGGGGCACCGCCCGGTGCTGGTCTCCGGGCTCGTCGCCTACGCCGTGGGATGCGCCGGGCTGATCGTCTCACCGGGGATCATGTGTGACACGGCGATGCGGGTGCTGCAGGGGGCCGGGGCCGGGGCCTTCGAGGTGGCCGTGCTCACCGCGATCGCCGCGACCGTGCCGTCTGATCTCACCGGTCGGGCCGTCAGCGCCGTCTACACCGGTCAGATCGCCGGGACCGCCATCGGTCCCCTGCTCGGCGGGCTCGCCGGCGAACAGCGGATGGACCTGCTCTTCCTGGGGGCGGGGGTGGCCGCGGCGGTCGCCTCCGTCCCGGTGCTGGTCCTGCTCCGGCCGGACGGCGACCCCCGCCGCGCGCCGGCGCTGTCCGACGTCCCCGTCGACTGCTCCGCCACCACTGCCGTCACCGCCGCCGCGGCTACCGCCTCTGCCGTCCCGTTCCCGGGGGCGCCCCGGCGGCGGGGCTGGTCACCCCGCGCGGCGATCGGGCCGGGGGTGGCGGGGCTGCTGCTGGTCGCCGCGGTGAACGGCCTGGCCGTCGGGACCTACGAGACCTGCTGGAGCCTGCTGCTGACCGACCGGGGGGTCTCGACGGAGCTGGTCGGGCTCAGTTTCACCCTGTTCTCGCTGCCCTACATCGTCTGCGCCATGCCCGCGGGCTGGCTCGCCGACCACAACGACCGTCGCTGGCTGGTGCTGGCGGCCACGGCCACGACGGGCGTCACCGTCGCCACCTACTCGTTCATCGGGTCGTTCTGGCTGATCGTTCTCGTGAGCTGCGCCGAGGCGATCGCGCTGGCCGTGAGCTTCCCGTCCGCCCAGTCGCTGCTGGCGCAGGAGGCCGGACCCGGCGGTGCCGGGCGGGCACAGGGCCTGTTCACGACGACCCAGACCGCCGCGACCGCCGGGGCGGCGCTGACGTCGGGCGCCCTGTACGCGGCGAACGCGCACCTCCCGTTCCTGCTGACGGCCGTGGCGGCGCTCACGGTCGCCGGTTCGCTGCCGCGGCTGTGGCGCCGGGTGCGGGGGACCGCGGTACCCGCGGCCGCGCCGGCCGGGTCGGCCCCGGCGGCCGCGGCCGTAACCGCCGGCGGGGCGCTCGCCAGTCAACTGATCACCCGGTGAGCGTGGGCGCGCCGGTCGTTACGCTGGCCGCGTGGCAGGCAGCGAGGGGTTCGTCCCGGTGACAGGCGGCGCGGCGTGACCGGCGAGGCGGCGGCGGGTGGGGTCACACTCGCCGGGGTCGCGCTCGAACATCCGATCATGAACGCCGCCGGCACCTGCAAGACCGTCGAGGACGTCACCGCCCTCGCCCGGGGAGCCGTCGCCGCGGTCGTCGTCGGCTCGATCACGCGGGACGCCCGTACCGGCAACGGCGGTGAGGTCTACTGGTCCGCCGGCGCCTACTCGCTCAACGCGCTCGGCCTGCCCAACCGGGGGGTCGGGTACTACGCCGAACAGCTCCCGGCGATGGCCGACATCGCGCATCGGCACGGCAAGCCGCTGGTGGTCAGCGTGGCCGGGTTCGCCGCCGAGGAGTACGCGACGCTGGCCGGCGTCGCCGCGGGCACCGGTGCGGACCTGATCGAGCTCAACCTCGGCTGCCCGAACGTGTGGGACGGCGGGTCGCAGAAGCGCATCGCCTGCTTCGACCCCGGTCAGACCGACGCGATCTGCGCCCAGGTCGAGGCCGCCCTCGCCGCCGGCCGGGCGGGAGCCGGCCGCCGGTCCGCCCCCGCGTACGGGGTCAAGATCTCTCCGTTCTCCGATCCGGAGGCCCTGGCGGATCTGGCCGCGCTGCTCGGCCGCCGCTCCGAGGCCGACGGCGGGCCGAGGTTCGTCACGGCGGTCAACACCTTCCCGAACGCCCTGGTCCTCGACGACCGGCGGCGCCCCGTCCTCGACGTGGCCCTCGCCGGGCTGAGTGGAGCCGCGCTCAAGCCGGTGGGCCTCGGCCAGGTACGACAGCTGCGGGCGCTCCTGCCCGAGCAGGTCGACGTCGTCGGCGTCGGCGGTGTCCTGGCCGGCCGGGATGTCGCCGACTACCTCGCCGAAGGCGCCCGCGCGGTGCAGGGCGCCACGGCCTTCTGGAACCGCGGCGAGGACCCGACGGTCTTCGGTGACATCCTCAGCGACTGGCTCGACGCCGGAGCGTGACCGGGCGCGGGTGGCGGCCCGGCCCAGGGCCACGGCCCCGGCTCAACGGTTGAGCCCCGCGCGGGGCCGCGCGGGCGGGTCAGTGCGGGCCGGGTGGGCGATCAGTGCCGTTCGGGAAGCTCGATCACCACGTTCGTCGCCTTCACGGTGCCCACGGCGAGCACGCCGGGCTCCAGGCCCAGTTCGTCCGCGGCCTCACGGCTCATCAGGGAGACCACCCGGTGCCGCCCCGACTGGATCTCCACCTGGGCCATCACGTCGTCGCGGCGCACCCGCGTCACGATGCCGGGGAAGCGGTTGCGCGCCGAGGCGCCGACGATCGCCGGTGGCGCCAGCGGCAGCTCGCCGGCGATGTCGATCGCGAACTGCGCGAGCACCGCTCCCTCGACGGCCTGCCGGCCCGCTCCGTCACGCACCGTCGGCAGCCGGCCGCCGTCGGCCCAGCGACGCACGGTGTCGTCGCTGACGCCGAGCAGTCCGGCGACCTCGCTGATCCTGAAGGTCGACATGCCGGCACCATATCCGCCCCCGCTGTCGGTGGTGTCGCGGCCGGTCCCGACCCGGTTCCCGCCGGGGGAGTCGGCGTCCGGGTCCGGGCCCGGTCCGCCGCCCTGCCACGGGCCTGGCCGGAGGGGACATGGGCCTGGCCGGAGGGGAGTCGATGCGTCACCCGGGGGAGCGCGGTGTGGCCCCGTGGTGTTCCGTTTCGTGGCGGGAGTCGACCCACGCCGGTCGCCTCGTATCGTGTTCCGCGTGAGGCGGGGTGCGGACGGGCTGGTCCCGGGGCCGCGGAAGCTGCCGGGGGGCCGGTGTGATGGACGAGGGTTCGGCGGAGCCGGAGGCGGTGCCTGCCGCGCGGCGGCGTCCACCCGGGTCGCTGGAGGAAGAGGTGCTCGGTGTGCTGCACCACTCCGGGGAGCTCTCACCGGGTGAGGTTCGTGATCTTCTTCCGGCCGCCGCGAGGCTGTCCTACAGCGCGGTGGTCACCACCCTGACCCGACTGCACGGCAAGGGCGTGGTCACCCGCCGGCGGCACGGGCGGGGCTACATCTACTCGGCACCGGGGGATCCAGCCACACTGGTCGCGTGGCGGATGAACCGGCTCCTCGCCGGGCAGGCCGATCATCGCCGCGCCCTGACGCACTTCATCGCCGCGCTCTCGCCCACCGACGAGGCCCTCGTCCGTGATCTTCTCGCCTCCGCGCCGGCACCCGCCGAGCACGGTGAGCACACGCGCGGCTCAGAGTCGCGCCGGCAGGGCTGAGTCCGGTGGTCGACCAACTCCTCGTGTCCCTCGCCCTGGCGCCGTCGGCGGGCGTGGTCGCGAGCCGCATCCTGGTCGATCGGCTGCCCCCGCGGGTCGCGGTGCTCGGCTTCACCACCGCAGCGGTCCTGTTCGCGCTGGCCAGCACCGCGAGTCTGCTCGCGTTCGGGATGCCCGCGGCGGCGGGCCTCATCGGGTTCGCCCCCGACCTGCGCGCGGTGGCGCGATCCTGGCAGATCGCCGTGGCGCCGCTGTGGGCGTCCTGGACGTGCCTGGCGCTCGGCGCGGCCGTGATGATCTCAGTGGCGGTGACGGGGCGGCGCCAGCACGACTCCCTGCACGCGGCCCGCGCGGAGGCGGCGGCGCTGCCGGGAACCGGCGAGGTGGTGGTGATCCCCGACGGCCGCCCGGACGCCTTCGCGCTCCCCGGCGCGCCGGGGCGGATCGTCGTCACGGAGGGAATGCTCGCGGCGCTCGGTGACGGCCGCCACCAGGCCCTGTTCGCCCATGAGCGGGCGCACCTGGCCGGCCGGCACCACCGCTTCGCGTTCACCGCGCGCCTCGCGGCCGCCGCCCTCCCGCCGCTGCGCCCGATGGTCACCCTGATCGACTACGCGATCGAGCGCTGGGCGGACGAGCAGGCGGCGCAGGAGGTGGGCGACCGCCGCTCGGTCGCCCAGGTCGTCGGAACAGCCGCGCTCGCCGCGACGGAACAGGCCGACCGCCCGTCCACCGCCGCCGAGCGGGCGGACGCGCCCCTCGCCGACCCCGGCCACGGCGAGCCCACCCGGTCCACCCGGCCCGCCGGGCGCCCGGGTCTCGCCCGTCCCCGGCGTCGGCGGTCCGGGGCCGTCTCGCCGGCGATGCTGCGGGCCGGCGCGCCCGGCCGCGGTCCCCGGCCGGGGCCGGTGCCCCGCCGGATCGCGGCCCTGCTCGACGCGCCGCTGCGGGGCAACTACGGGCTGCTGCTGGTGGCCCTGCCGGCGGCCCTCGCCGCCGCGTCGTGCGGTGTCGCCGTCGAGGCGTTGCTCGACCTGCCCTACCGTCGCGTGTTCGCCCTCGCCGAGTCCTGAGCGGCCGGGCCCAGGCCCGCGGGCTCACCCGGTGATCGTGATCGGGGTGCCGAGCGGGACGACGTCCACCAGGCGGAGCAGGTCGGCGTTGCGCAGCCGGACGCATCCCAGACTCACGTCCGAGCCGACCAGGTCCGGGCGGTTGGTGCCGTGCAGGCCGATGATGCCCTCGGCGCCGTTGAACCGGGTGATCACGTCGGAGAACCCGGACAGCCCGAAGGCGAACGGGCCCCAGGGGCCGTTCGGGTCGTCTGGGCGCAACAGTTCGGTCAGGTAGAACGTGCCGGTCGGGGTGGGGGTCGCCCCGGTCCCGATCCCGACCGGCAGCTTCGTGACCACCGAGTTGTCGCGGAAGACGGTCAGCTGGTGCTCCGAGCGGTCCACCAGCAGCTCGAACGGCGTCGTCGAGATCGTCGTGTCCGCGGCGCGCACCCAGCCCACACTGCCGTTCGGCCGGATGGGAATCTTGACCCGGAGCCAGTCGGCCTGCCGCTCCTCGACGCCGAGGAGCAGCGGAACGCCGCGGGGGTTCGGGTTGGCCAGCGTCCAGCGCGGCTCGCCGTCGCCGGGCCGTTCGAAGATCCCGATCCGGGGGACGTTCGTGCGAGCGACCCAGCTCCACCCGGCGGGCAGCGCCAGCTCGGCCTCGTCACCCGTGGACGGGCCGTCCGCGGCCGGCCCGCGGGGCGCCCCACCGCCGGCCCGTGGGCCGGCCGAGGGGCTCGCGCCGGGCGCCGGGTGGGGGCGCGGGCCGGGATCCGCCGCGGGATCGCGATCAGCCCCGCCGCAGCCGGCGAACAGCGTCGCGCCCACCATCGCGGCCAGCAGGACACCGGTGGCCGCCGCCGGCCCGCGCCGCCGGTCAGCGGTGCCCTGCGGCCCCCACCGCACCCGTCCGGTCATGCCCACCCCCGAGACGCGCGCGTGCCGGGCCGGCGTCCGGCCCACGGCTGGGCCGGATGGTCCGGCGGGACCACGAGCGCGGAGATCGTCTGTCCCCCTGGCAGCTGGATCGCCGCCCTGCGACTGTCGTCACTCACAGTAGTGAAGGGGGTGGGGGATCATGCGAACGCGAGCCTGACGGGTGGACCGCGCCGCAGCGACGGCGACGACGGCCGTGTCACCCGCTCAGGGCAGACGGGCCAGGACCCGGTAGGCGTTCGAGCGGCGGCCGGAGGTGAGGTACGGGCGGCTCGCCATGTCCCACAGGATCGCCCCGGGCATCGCGGTGAACACCGCCGCGCCGACGAGGGCGCGCCGGGCGCGGGCCAGGCCGGGCCGGCTGGCCGCGTTCCACGGGGCGGACGGCGACGGAGCCGCGCGCTGCCACAGCCCCCAGCAGGCCACCGGGGCGTCCCCACGCTGGTGCGTCTCGCCGAAACGTACGTCGAGCACCTCGAGACCGACCTCGCCGAGCGCGGCCGTCAGATTGTCGGCCGGGACGAGGTGCTGATGCTGCGGCACGAACCAGCCCGGCCAGTACGTCCCGAACCACCGGGCGGCCGGGCTCTGCGCGTTCGGGACCTCGATGAGCAGGTGGCCCCCCGGCGCGAGAACCTGGGCGGCGGCGCGCAGCTCGGCCCGCGGGTCCCGGGTGTGCTCGAGGTAGTGGAACATGCTCACCACGTCGTAGCGGCCGCTCAGCGACTCGGCGAGGTCGGGCAGCAGCCCCCGGTAGGCGCGGTCCACCCAGCCCCGGCGCTCCGCCTCGCCGATGGCCGCGCCGATGTCCAGGCCGTCGAACGAGGTCGTCGGCCACACCTCGCGCGCGGCGGCGCAGAAGTGCCCGAACCCGCCGCCGACGTCCAGCCAGCGCCGTGGCGTGGGCACGTCGATCCGCGCCCGTTCCAGGTAGCTGTCGGTGTTGCGGCGGAAGATCTCCTCGGTCAGCGCGGCGCCGAGGCCGGAGTAGGTGTCCCGGTAGTAGAAGTCGAGGCCGTCGAGGGTCAGCCGCGGGTTCTGGAAGATGTGCCCGCAGCCGCCGCAGCGGTCGTAGCGGAACACCCCGGGCTTGACCTGGATGGCGTCCGAGCCGCGCAGGGCCAGGGAGAGGTCCGTGCCGCCGCACCAGGGGCAGCTCGTCGCGACCGGCTCCAGGAACCGGTCGACGCCGGCGGCCAGGTCGGCGGAGTACTCGCGCCGCTTCGCCGCCAGCACGGCGGGCTCCGGGGCCGGCGGCCCCGGCCTGGGCAGGTCCACACCCGAACCCGCCACCGCGCCACCGACCGCCGCGGAGAGCGTCCGCAGCGCGGGTCGCCGGCGCGTCACCGGGCTGCGGACGAGGTCGGCGGTGGGCACCCGGACACGCCCGGCTCCGACGACCAGCGGTTGCAGCCACGACAGCACCGCCGCGCCGAGCGCCCAGCCCGGGGCCGCGGTGGCCCCGGCGGCCACCGCGAGGTCGCGGGCGAGCGGGAAGAACGGCTGGCCGGGCTCCCACGGGCGGGCGGCGAACTGCACCGCGACCCGGTCCGACCCGTTCGCCGACCCGGTCGGCGGCCCGCCGTCCGCGGGGGTGAAGTCGTCCGCCACGGTGAGGCCCGGCAGGATCGCCAGATCCGTCGACGCCGGTGAGAGCAGCTTGAGGGTCGCCGTCGCGGCGACCAGGTCGAGGCGGCTCGGGTCCTTCAGGTCGAGCCCGGCGCGCTCCAGGACGTCCCGGTCGACCAGCAGCGCGCGGAAGGCGCCGTGCCCCCGTTCCAGCCGCTGGGCGCGGTACCGCGCCGGATCGACCAGTCGCGCGAGGTCGAGCAGCTCGTGCGCCGGCAGCTCGGCCGGCACGAGGTCCAGGACGGTCAGGCCCTCCCGCAGCGCGTGCGCGCTCGCCGCCCGCCGGGCCGCCTCGTCGAGGCGGACGCCGTCCGCCAGCAGGAAGACGTGCGAGGAGTGCACCGGTTCGTCGGCCGGCGCGATGACGGTGAGTGCTCGTATCCGTGTGCGCAGTCGCAGGCCGTTGATCCCGACGCCCGCGCATGCGGCGACCGGCAGCAGTGCTCGACGGTTCATGACGCCTCCTGTCTTGGCGCCCCCTGAGGCGCCGCGACGGTCACCCCGCAACGTACGTCCCCGCGTGCTCCGCTCCGCGCCCACCCCACCCCGCTCGGCGATCCGTGATGATGTGTACGGTTCGCTCCCGTTGCCGGCTGGTTCCGGTTCCCGGTCGGTTCGGGACGTCCCGTCGCGGGCAGGTGAGGTCACAGACGGTGCGAGGAGGCCGGATCGGGCGACTCGCGGACGAGGGGATGGTCATGCGGCGTGCGCGGGTCGTCGGAGTGACGCTCGCGGTGGTCCTGGCGGTGCTGGCCGGTGTCACGGCGTTCGCCTGGGCGGTCCGCGGCACCGACCCGGGCGGCTCGATGGCGGACCGGCTCGGCCTCGCCGACGGTGACACCGCGGACGGCACGGCCGGGGCGGGCGACCCGCGCGGCGGCGCGAGCGGCGCCGCCGGCGCGGAATCCGGGCGCGGCACCGCGGAACACCCCGCCGACGGCCCCGGGGCGGGTGCCGACCAGCTGTCGGCCGCTGACCCGGGCGGCGCGGGGAACGGCCCCGGCACCGGTTCGGCCGAGGAGACCAGCTGGGTCGAGTCCACGCTGGCCGGCCTGTCGCTGGAACAGCGCGTCGGCCAGATGATGACGGGCTACGTCTTCGGCACCGCCGGCGCCGACCGGAGCCCGGCCGTCGTCGCCGCGAACCGGCGGACCTCCGGCGCGGACACCGCCGCCGAGGCCGTCGCGAAACGGGGCCTGGGTGGGGTGATCTACTTCGACGCCGGCGGGACGGGCCCGGGGGCGCTCCCGGACAACATCGTCAACCCCGGCCAGGTCAAGGCGCTGTCCGCGGACCTGAGCGCGGCGGCCCGCGTCCCGCTGCTGATCGCCGCCGACCAGGAGCAGGGGACCGTGCTGCGGATCCGCGACGGCGTGACCCTGCTGCCCGGCCAGATGGCGCAGGGCGCCACGGGACGTCCCGACGACGCGCGCGACGCCGCGCAGATCACCGGCGCGGACCTGCGCGCCCTGGGCATCAACGTCGACTTCGCACCGGACGCGGACGTCAACAGCGACCCGGCGAACCCCGTCATCGGTGAGCGCTCCTTCGGCGACGACCCCGCGGCGGTCGGACGGTTCACCGCGGCGGCGGTCGAGGGGTTCCGGCAGGTCGGAGTGGCCGCGGCGGCGAAACACTTCCCCGGGCACGGCGCGACGTCCGTCGACAGCCACGCCGACCTGCCGACGATCAGCCGGGACCGGGCGGCGCTGACGGCGCTCGACCTCCCGCCGTTCCGGGCGGCCATCGCCGCGGGCGTGCCGATGGTCATGGTCGGGCACCTGAACGTCCCCGCGCTCGACCCGGCCGCACCCGCGACACTGTCGAAGCCGGTCGTCGACGGCCTGCTGCGCCACGAGCTCGGCTTCGACGGCGTCATCGTCACCGACGCGCTGAACATGGCCGCGATCACCGAGCACAACACGCCCGGGGGCGCGGCGGTGCGAGCCGTCCAGGCCGGTGTCGACATCCTGCTGATGCCCCCGGACCTGGTACAGGCCGTTGACGCTGTCGTCTCCGCCGTGCGCTCCGGAGCGATCGATCCGGAGCGGGTAGCCGCCTCGGTACGTCGAATCCTGAGGATGAAGTGGAGGCTGGCGCACACGACCCCCGTCGCGACCCGGACATCCGGGGAGGCGGAGGCCACCGCGGCCGCGATCGCCGGGCGTGCGATCACGCTCCTCGATCAGCCGACGTGCGACCTGCTCCCGCTCATCCGCGGCACCGCTGGCGCCGGCACCGGCGGTGCCGGCAGCACCGGCTCAGGCACCGCTGGCGCCGGCGCGGACGGAGCTCCGCCCACGGTGGAGGTCTCCGGCCCGTCGGGTGCGGCGAAAACGCTCGTGGACGCGCTGACCGCGCGGGGGATCGACGCCCGGCTGACCACCCAGGGCGCCGGCCGCGCGCCGGCGCCGCCCGCCGCGGGTGCCCCCGGGGCGGGTACGTCGGTGGTCCGGGTGGTCCTGGTCGGGAACTCGCCGCCACCCGTCACCGACCGGCGAACCGTGATCGTGTCGACCGGGACGCCCTACCGTCCGCCGGTGGCCGCCGGGGCGTGGCTGGCGAGCTACTCACGCGACCCCGCGTCGATGAGGGCGCTGGCGGCGGTGCTGGCCGGTGCGGCGCCCCCCGCGGGCCGGCTGCCGGTCGTCACCCGGACCGCTGCGGGCACCGCGCTGCCGCGCGGCGCCGGCCTGCCGGCCCCTCGCGCCTGCTGACCCGCTCGCCTCTCCCCGGCCGGCGGCGCGACCACGTGGCCGTGCCGCCGCCACCAGCGGCAGCCACCGGCCGCCGGCCGCCTTCAGGACCAGCGACCCCGGCGGTGTTCCCCAACGCCGGGGCTCATCGCCCCACTCCGCAAACCACCACAATCCGGACACCCAAAACAACTGTGACGGGCGAATGGGCCCATGGACTCACTTGCCCGCCACACTCCAACGCCGACCGCGAAGGCCGGAGGTCAGATGGACGGGCGAGCCTCGGGCGCGTGGCCGGCGACGGCCCCCGCCCAGGTCCAGACCACAGGCCACCCTCGGAGCTACCACCCAGGCCGCTGGCCGCCCCCAGGACGCGTACTCGAAGTTGTTGCCCGATGTCGGGCCTGCCGCCGCAGGTCGTAGGCCGCCCTCGGGGTGCGTGACCGGGGCTGTTGCCTGACGTCGGGCCTGCCGCCGCAGGTCGTAGGCCGCCCTCGGGGTGCGTGACCGGGGCTGTTGCCTGACCTCGGGGCTGCCGCCGCAGGCCGCCCTCCAACCCCGCCCGCCGCCGGGGGGCCACGGGGGGCACCGCCCCCCGGCAGACATGGCAAGTCGACCAGCCCAGCCCCCGCTGGGCATAGCAAACCCATCGACGAGCGGGTGACCGGGATCGAACCGGCATGGCCAGCTTGGAAGGCTGGGGCTCTGCCATTGAGCTACACCCGCGTTGGTGATGGACGCAAGCTTACCCCGTAGGATGTGGGGGCAACGCCTCGGGGCGTAGCGTAGTGGCCAGCGCGCCTGCTTTGGGTGCAGGAGATCGGGAGTTCGAGTCTCCCCGCCCCGACCGATACCCTCGGCGCGTCACCCCGTCCAACGTCGTACCAGGAGACCGCCGCGCCGTGAAGGCCACCAAGGAGACCCTCAGCCCGACCCGGGTCAAGCTCACCGTCGAGGTGCCCTTCGACGAGCTCAAGCCGTCCGTCGATGCCGCCTACCGCAAGCTGTCGCGCCAGGTGCGCGTCTCCGGATTCCGCCCGGGCAAGGTCCCGCCGCGCATCCTGGACCAGCGTCTGGGGCGCGGTGTGATCCTCGACGAGGCGATCCAGGAGGCGCTGCCGCGCCTTTACTCGGAGGCCGTGCAGGCCGAAGAGGTGGACGTCCTGTCGCGGCCCGAGGTGGACATCACCGAGTTCACCGACGGCGCGCAGCTGATCTTCACGGCTGAGATGGACGTGCGCCCGGAGGTGACGCTGCCGGAGTTCGGCGAGCTGGAGCTCGTCGTCGAGCCGGCGACGGTGACCGATGAGCAGGTCGAGGAGCATCTGACCAGCCTGCGGGACCGGTTCGCCGTGCTGAAGCCGGTCGAGCGCCCGGTTCAGGAGGGCGACTTCGTGTCGCTGGACCTGTCGGCGTCGGTCGACGGTGAGGCGATCGAGGACGCGACCGCGACCGGCATGTCGTACGAGGTCGGCAGCGGGAACCTGATCGACGGGATCGACGAGGCCGTCACCGGCGCGTCGGACGGCGATGAGCGCACGTTCGACACCGAGCTGCTGGCCGGCGAGTACGCGGGCCGTACGGCGCAGGTGACCGCGGTGGTGCGGGGCGTGAAGGAGAAGGAGCTCCCGGAGCTCGACGACGACTTCGCGACGACGGCCAGCGAGTTCGACACGCTGGAGGAGCTGCGCGCCGACGTGCGGACCCGGCTGGAGTCGAACCGGAAGGTCGAGCAGCTGGGCGAGGCCCGCGACAAGATGCTCGACAAGCTGATCGAGCTGGTCGAGGTACCGGTGCCGGATTCGGTGCTGGCCGGCGAGCTGGAGGCCCGTGAGCACCGCCTCGGGCACGAGCTGGAGCACATCGGTACGGACCGCGCGACCTACCTGGAGACGCTGGGTCAGTCGGCGGAGGAGTTCGACGCGGAGGTCCGCAGCTCGGCGGGCAAGGCGATCCGTTCGCAGTTCATCCTGGACGCGGTGATCGACGCCGAGTCGATCGGCCTGGACCAGGGCGAGCTGATGGAGCAGATCCTGATGCGCGCGCAGCGGGCCGGCGTGCAGCCGGACCAGTACGCCCAGCAGCTTGCGCAGGGCGAGGGGCTGACGGCCCTGATGGCGGATGTCCTCCGGACGAAGGCGCTGTTCCTGCTGCTGGAGAACGCGAAGGTCGTCGACACCGAGGGTAACGCGGTGGAGCTGAACCTGCCGCGCCGTCCGTCGGGCGAGGACGACGAGGCCGGGGACGACGTCCGGGACATCTCCGACGAGCTCGACGCCGAGGAGCTTCAGGTCCCGGCGGCGCCCGCGGCGGAGGCCACGGCCACGGCCGAGGGTTCCGCGGCGGACGCGGCCGAGCCGGCCGAGTCCGAGACGAAGTAACGACCGCCAGGCGACGACCGCGGCGGGTGGATTCGATCGACGGCCTCCGGAACGTGAGTTCCGGAGGCCGTCGGCGTGTCCGGTGCCACGTATGGACACCGAGAGGCACGCTGTCGCCCCGGCACGGTGACGACAGGTGCTCCGCCGGGCCGCTGCCTGGTCATGGTCCCTCGGCGCACATCGGTGCCGGACTGGCTCGGCCTCACGCCCAGCGCGAACATCGAAGAAGAAGCACCGGAACCGGCTCGTGTCACAGATAGTGTCGAGCCGGTCAATCAGACGCCGCCGAAGGAAGCCGAGGATCCGACCGTGAGTGACATCGCCGCCCCTGGCCTGGCTGTCCCGGGCCCGAGTCTCCGCTCGCCGGGACAGAATGGCCCCGGCTTCGACGAGCAGGTCTTCAACCGTCTCCTCCGTGAGCGGATCATCTTTCTCGGTTCGGTGGTGGAGGACTCGATCGCCAACGCGATCTGCGCGCAGCTCCTGCTGCTGAACGCCGAGGACCCCGAGCGGGACATCTTCCTCTACATCAACTCGCCCGGCGGCTCGGTCAGCGCCGGCATGGCGATCTACGACACCATGCAGTACGTCGAGAACGACGTGGCCACGGTTTCCCTGGGGCTCGCCGCGTCGATGGGTCAGTTCCTGCTCTGCGCGGGCGCGCCGGGCAAGCGCTACTCGCTGCCGCACGCGCGGATCATGATGCACCAGCCCTCCGGCGGCATCGGCGGAACGGCTTCTGACATCGCGATCCAGGCGGAGCAGATGCTCTACACCAAGCGGATGATGCAGGAGCGCATCGCGTTCCACACCGGTCAGCCCGTCGAGCAGATCGAGCGGGACTCCGACCGCGACCGCTGGTTCACCGCGGACGAGGCGAAGGACTACGGCTTCGTCGACCACGTCGTCCAGCGGGCCCGCCAGGTCCCCAGCGAAGGACCGGTGAGCTGACGCCCGCCGCGGCAGCGAGCCGTCCCGACCCTCGTCACCCGCTCTCCTCGGAGGCAGTCACCATGCACGGACCACAGGGCTACTACGGAACGCAGAGCCGGTACGTCCTTCCCAACATCATCGAGAAGACGTCGCGCGGCGAGTACGGCATGGACCCGTACTCGAAGCTGCTGAAGGAGCGCATCGTCTTCCTCGGCGCACCGATCGACGACACGTCGGCGAACGACGTGATGGCGCAGCTGCTGTTCCTCGAGTCCGAGGACCCGGACCGCGACATCTCGATCTACATCAACTCGCCCGGTGGGTCGTTCACGTCGCTGACCGCGATCTACGACACCATGCAGTTCGTACGTCCCGACATCCAGACGATCTGCATGGGCCAGGCGGCGTCCGCGGCGGCGGTGCTGCTCGCGGCCGGTACTCCCGGCAAGCGGTTCGCGCTGCAGAACAGCCGCATCCTCATCCACCAGCCGTCGGCGCAGGGTGAGGGCCAGTCCAGCGACATCGAGATCCAGGCGCGCGAGATCCTGCGCATGCGGTCGCTCCTGGAGCACATGCTCGCCGAGCACACCGGGCGCACCGAGGAGGCCGTCCGCAAGGACATCGAGCGCGACAAGATCTTCAGCGCCGACGAGGCCAAGGACTACGGCATCATCGACGAAGTGATCAAGACCCGGAAGTCCTCGCGGCTCGCCTCGGCGCGCTGAGCCGGCGCCCGGTGGGCCACGCCGCTCCCGGTCCCGGTCCCGGGCCAGTGCCCGGGACCGCCGGATCCGGTCCCGGGATCGGGCCCGGCGGGGCGCACCGGACCGGGCCCGGTGCGCCCCGCCGGGGCGCCGGTACCTCCGCCGGACCTGGGCGACGGGCCCGGCGGCCCAGGTGGTGCGGCGCGCGAGGGGCTCGTCGGTGGCGGGCCGGGTGCGACGGGTTGGCATCCCCCCGTCCCCGCGCGGACGCCCGATCGGGCGGTGGTGCCGAACGGGCCGTCTGGACGAGCGGGGACGGGCCCGATGACCGTAGGCTGACCGGTATGAGCCCAGCGATTGGGCTCTCACCGGACGCCCCCGCGGGGTACCGTCCCCACGGGGACGGATACAGGCAGACACGCGACGACCGGGCGGTGCCCACCGCCCCCGACACGCAGGCGACACCATCGTCTGGACGAAGGGACTGAGTCCTCGGTGGCACGCATCGGTGATGGCGGTGACCTGCTCAAGTGCTCCTTCTGCGGTAAGTCTCAGAAGCAGGTGAAGAAGCTCATCGCCGGCCCCGGCGTCTACATCTGCGATGAGTGCATCGATCTCTGCAACGAGATCATCGAGGAGGAGCTCTCCGAGTCCTCGGAGCTGAAGTGGGAGGAGCTCCCGAAGCCGCGGGAGATCTACGAGTTCCTCGACGGCTACGTGGTGGGCCAGGAGACAGCGAAGAAGACGCTGTCGGTGGCCGTCTACAACCATTACAAGCGGGTGCAGGCGGGCGGTGCCTCCGGCGGTGACGCGGCCAAGGGCGAGGTGGAGCTCGCGAAGAGCAACATCCTGCTGCTGGGCCCCACCGGCTGCGGCAAGACCCTGCTGGCGCAGACGCTGGCCCGGATGCTGAACGTCCCGTTCGCCATCGCCGACGCGACCGCTCTCACCGAGGCCGGATATGTCGGCGAGGACGTCGAGAACATTCTTCTCAAACTCATCCAGGCCGCCGACTACGACGTCAAGAAGGCCGAAACCGGCATCATCTACATCGATGAGGTCGACAAAATCGCCCGCAAGTCGGAGAACCCGAGCATCACCCGGGACGTCTCCGGTGAGGGCGTGCAGCAGGCGCTGCTGAAGATTCTCGAGGGAACGACGGCGAGTGTCCCGCCGCAGGGCGGCCGCAAGCACCCGCACCAGGAGTTCATTCAGATCGACACGACGAACGTCCTGTTCATCGTGGGTGGGGCTTTCGCCGGCCTGGACCGCATCATCGAATCCCGGATCGGCAAGAAGTCGCTGGGCTTCCGCGCGGTGCTGCACGGCAAGGACGACCCGGACTCCTCGAACGTCTTCGGCGACATCATGCCGGAGGACCTCCTCAAGTACGGAATGATCCCGGAGTTCATCGGCCGGCTGCCGATCATCACCAGCGTCTCCAACCTCGACCGCGAGGCGCTCATCCGGATCCTCACCGAGCCGAAGAACGCCCTCGTCCGCCAGTACAAGCGGCTGTTCGAGCTCGACGGCGTCGACCTGGACTTCACCACCGACGCGCTCGAGGCCATCGCCGACCAGGCGATCCTGCGCGGGACGGGCGCCCGCGGCCTGCGTGCGATCATGGAGGAGGTCCTGCTCTCGGTGATGTACGACATCCCGAGCCGCAAGGACGTCGCCCGCGCGGTGATCACCCGCGAGGTCGTGCTGGAACACGTCAACCCCACCCTGGTGCCACGCGACGTCGCCGCGTCGAAGCGTGGTCCGCGCCAGGAGAAGTCCGCCTGACGAGGTCGCGGCCGGCCATCCCGGCACCGGCCATCCCGGCACCGGCCACCGTCGCCGAGGTGGCGATGGCCGCGGCGCCGAGGTGCCCGCGCCGGCCGCGACCCCGGCCGGGCGCGGCGATGCCATAACCTCGGCTCCGTGACAGACGCACGCACGGGGCGCACGCCGGACGACGCGGCCGAGCTCGCCCGGGTGGAGAAGGCACTGGCCGGGCGGTTCCCGCACCGGATGCACCCGGACCTGGACCGGATGCGGGATCTCGTCGACCTGCTGGGGCACCCTGAGCGGTCCTTCCCGTCCATCCACATCACCGGCACGAACGGCAAGACGTCCACGGCGCGGATGATCGACGCGCTGCTGCGTGGCTTCGGGCTGCGGCCGGGCCGGTACACCTCCCCGCATCTGGAGAGCGTCACCGAGCGGATCAGCATCAACGGCGCGCCCGCCGACGCGGAGATGTTCGCCCGGGCCTACGACGACGTCATCCCCTACGCGGAGCTCGTCGACAGCCGCCATCCCGAGCGGGTCACGTTCTTCGAGCTGCTCACCGCGATGGCCTTCTCCGCGTTCTCCGACTCGCCCGTGGACGCTGGGGTCGTCGAGGTCGGGATGGGCGGCACCTGGGACGCGACGAACGTGATCGACGCGGGCGTCGCGGTGATCACGCCGGTCTCGCTGGACCATCGGGAGCTGGGCGACACCGTGGAGGCCGTGGCGGCGGAGAAGGCGGGGATCATCCGGCCGGACGCCCTGGTGGTGCTGGCGCAGCAGGCGCTGCCGGCCGCCGAGGTCCTGCTGCGACGCAGCGCCGAGGTCGGAGCCACCGTGGCGCGGGAGGGCCTGGAGTTCGGGGTCGTCGGCCGGCGGGTGGCGGTGGGCGGCCAGGTGCTGACCCTGCGCGGGCTCGGCGGGACCTACGAGGAGGTCTTCCTGCCGCTGCACGGCATCCACCAGGCGCACAACGCGGCCGTGGCGCTGGCGGCCGTCGAGGCGTTCCTCGGCGGCGGGCAGGGCCAACTGGACGCCGACGCGGTCCGCGCCGGATTCGCCCAGGCCGACTCGCCCGGCCGGCTGGAGGTCGTGCGTCGCTCGCCGACCATCATCCTGGACGGCGCGCACAACGTCGCCGGCGCGCAGGCCCTCGCGGCCGCCGTCGGCGAGGCCTTCGGCTTCGACACCCTCGTCGGCGTCGTCGGCATGCTCGGGGACAAGGACGCCGAGGGCATCCTCGCCGCCCTGGAACCAGTGCTCAGCAGTGTCGTCATCACCCAGAGCACGTCACCGCGGGCGATGGGCGCGGACGACCTCGCGGCGATCGCGGTGGACGTCTTCGACGCCGACCGGGTCGAGGTCGCGCCACGGCTCGACGACGCCCTGGAGGCGGCGGTGCGGCTCGCGGAGGAGGAGGGCGAGCTGGGGGGTACGGGAGTGCTCGTCACCGGCTCGCTGGTGACCGTGGGGGAGGCGCGGCACCTGCTGCGTCGCTGACCGTCCGTCGGCCGACGATGCCCCGGTGATCCCGGTGATCCCGGTGTTGCCCGTGCGGTGCTCTGACGGGTGGTCCGGGGGACTGCGCGGACCGGCGGTGAACGTCGACCCTGTAGGTTTGCCGGGGGCCAACCGGTGTCGCGCAGGCGCGGTCCGGGCGCCCTGATCACGTCGAAGATGACGAAACGATTCTGAAGGAGTCCCGTGTCCGCCGAGCGCACCCTCATCCTGGTCAAGCCCGATGGCGTCAGCCGCGGCCTCGTCGGTGAGGTCGTCGGCCGCATCGAGCGCAAGGGGCTGAAGATCGTCGCTCTCGAGCTGCGCACCCTCGAGCGCTCGGTCGCCGAGACCCACTACGGCGAGCACGCCAGCAAGCCGTTCTTCGGCGAGCTGGTGGAGTTCATCACCTCCGGTCCGCTCGTCGCGCTGGTGGCCGAGGGGCCCCGCGCCGTCGAGGCCCTGCGTGGCCTGATCGGTGCCACCGACCCGGTGAAGGCGGCTCCCGGGTCGCTGCGTGGTGACTTCGCCCTCGAGATCGGCCAGAACCTCATCCACGGGTCGGACTCGCCCGAGTCGGCCAAGCGCGAGATCGACCTGTTCTTCCCCGGCCTGAGCTGACCCGGCCGGCTCCGGCCGGCCTCCCCGAGGGTGGCCGGCGGCACCGTTGCGGGTGAACCGCCGGCCGCGCGGCGCCCCGTCGCGGCGGTACCCCGGTGGGGTCGCCGCGCGGGCCGCCCGTCCCGGTGGGCGTTTCGGCACCGATCCGGGGCGGTTGCGCCCGCGGCCCGGCGCCCGATCGGCGGCGCTGCGCCGCCCGCTCGGCAACCGTCCCGGATGGCGTGGCGCCGACCGGCGTGCCGTGCCCGCCCCGCTACGCGCGGGGTGACACGCTTCCCGGTCGGCGCGGTGACCCCACCGGGGGCGGTCTACGCTTTCAACTGCCCGGAACGTGTCCGGCGGGTCGCGCCGAACGACCTTGCGGTCGGTCGTCGTGACCGTGTTCTCGCGCGGCGCATCCGGGCCGTCCCGCCCGCTCGACGAACTCTGTACGCGTTTCGCGCGTCGGTCGGAGACGGGCCGGTCGGTGACGCCCGCGTGCGCCGCCCGGACCCGTCCCAACCGCGCGCCCCCCGGGAAGGCCGGCACCCGACGATGTCCAGTTCGCTGTCATTCCTCGGTCGTGACATGGCCGTCGACCTTGGTACCGCCAACACGCTCGTCTACGTCCGCGGCAGGGGGATCGTCCTCAACGAGCCCAGTGTGGTGGCGATCAACACGACCACCTCGGGCATCCTCGCCGTCGGTACCGACGCCAAGCGGATGATCGGGCGCACCCCGGGCAACGTGGTGGCCGTCCGTCCGCTGAAGGACGGCGTGATCGCCGACTTCGAGACCACCGAGCGGATGTTGCGCTACTTCATCCAGAAGGTGCACCGCCGCCGGCACTTCGCCAAGCCGCGGCTGGTGGTGTGCGTGCCCTCCGGCATCACCGGCGTGGAGCAGCGGGCCGTCAAGGACGCCGGCTACCAGGCCGGGGCCCGCAAGGTCTACATCATCGAGGAACCGATGGCGGCGGCGATCGGTGCCGGCCTGCCCGTCCATGAGCCGACCGGGAACATGGTCGTCGACATCGGCGGCGGCACGACCGAGGTCGCGGTCATCTCCCTCGGTGGGATCGTCACCAGCCAGTCGATCCGCACGGCCGGTGACGAGCTCGACACGGCGATCATCTCCTACGTCAAGAAGGAGTACTCGCTGATGCTCGGCGAGCGGACCGCCGAGGAGATCAAGATGGCTATCGGTTCGGCACACAAGATCCCGGACGAGCCGAGTGCGGAGATTCGCGGCCGTGACCTCGTCACCGGTCTGCCCAAGACGATCGTGGTGACCGCCGAGGAGATCCGCAAGGCCATCGAGGAGCCGGTGAACGCGGTGATCGACGCCGTGAAGGTGACTCTCGACAGATGCCCTCCGGAACTCTCCGGCGACATCATGGACCGCGGGATCGTGCTGACCGGTGGTGGGGCGCTGCTGCGCGGGCTCGACGAGCGCCTGCGGCACGAGACCGGGATGCCGATCCACATCGCGGAGAACCCGCTGCACTCGGTGGCGATGGGCTCGGGCAAGTGCGTCGAGGAGTTCGAGGCGCTCCAGCAGGTCCTGATCTCCGAACCGAAACGCTGACCGCCCCCCGGGGTCGGGAACCCGGCCGGCCCGCCGCTCGTCCGACCAGGAAGATCGACGGTCGCGGGCGCGCGGTGCCGTGGCGGCGGCGGCCGAGGGCGTTGTGACAGCGCCGGTCCAGGCTTGTCCGGCCGTTTCGGCGGCCGGGTGGCCGGCCGGCCCCGGCTCGAGGGCCCGCCGCGGCCCCGGTAGAAACATCACCGGAACATCGCGGCTGACCGTGGGCCGGCAGCCATCCGGACCACACGGCAGGAGGACGGCACCGGTGACGGAGGACCGACGTGGGACGTGACACCAGGCGCTCCCGCCTCGTCATCGCCGCGCTGCTCGTCCTCGCCTTCACGCTGATCACGCTCGACTACCGGACGGGTGACTCCGCGACCGGGGTGCGCGGGGCGCTGCACTCGGCGGTCGGTGGCGTGGAGAACGCGGTCACCACGGTGACCCGCCCGGTGGGGCGCACCGCCTCCTCGCTGACCCACCCGAACCGCTACCACGACCGCGCCGACCGGCTTGACGAGGAGAACGCCGCGCTGCGGCGCCAGATCGCCGACGGGGCCGAGATCGACCGGCTGGCGGGGCAACTGTCCGACCTGCGCCTGCTCGCGGACAAGGGCCAGTACACGATCGTCCCGGCCCGGGTCATCGCGGTCGGCGACGTCACCGGCATGGACTGGACGGTGACGATCAACGCCGGCCGCCGGGATGGCCTCGCCGTCGACAAGGTCGTCGTGAACGCGTCGGGCCTGGTCGGGACGGTCGCCTCGGTGACCGACAGCACCGCCGTGATCAAACTGCTCTGCGATCCGACCAGCCGGATCGGCGCCCGGCTGGAGACCACCCAGCTGCTCGGCGCGGTGGCCGGCGGCCAGGGGCCGAGCTCGCTGACCTTCACCCTTTATGACGCCTCGTACCAGGTAAAAAAGGGTGACCGTTTGGTGACGTTCGGTAGTCTTGACTATGTGGCGGGTGTACCGATCGGCGAGGTGACCAGGGTGGTGGATGTCGGCGGGCTCTCGCGCACCGCCGAGGTGCGTCCCTTCGTCTCCGTCGGCACGCTCGACCTGGTCGGCGTCGTGATCGGCGGCCCGCCGGCGGACCCGGGCGACCGGGTCCTCCCGCCCCGGCCGGCACCCGCGCCCGCCGCCGCGCAGCCGCCGGCTGGCCAGCCCGAGAACGGCCAGCCCGAGAACGGCCAGGCGCAGAACGGCCAGCCGCAGACTGGCCAGGCGCAGGGCGGTGCGGGCGTCCCGGCGGCCGAGGGCGCGGGCTGAGCCGGCCGTGTGGGATACCGGAAGCCCCGAGGAGAACCTGCATCCGCGCACGTTCGCGGCCGCGGTGGTGGTGCTGCTGGTCGCCGTCGTCCTGCAGGTCTCGGTCGTGGCCCGGCTCGGTGCACCGCTCGGCCGGCCCGACCTGGTCCTCGTCCTGCTCGCGATCATCGCGTTGATCGAGGGGCCGATGCTCGGCGCGGTCCTGGGCTTCACCGTCGGGCTCGTTGCCGACCTGCTGTCCACCCATGTGATCGGGCAGACCGCACTCGTCCTGTGCCTGGTCGGGTATCTCACCGGCCTGGTGATGAACGCGGCGGAGCGCTCGATCGTCGTGCCGCTCGCCGCCGTCGGTGCCGCGGCGGCGCTGGGCACCCTGGGCCACGCGGCGACCACGTCGATCCTGGGCGACGCGGCCCTCACCGGTGGCCAGGCCATCGTGCGCGCGCTCGCCGCCGGGCTCTACGCCCTGCTCGTCACGCCGTTCCTGTTCCCGCTCGCGGCGGGGGCCTCCCGCCGCCTGCGCGGGGATCGGAGGCGGGTGTGACCGACCGGATGCGGATCCGGCTGCTGATCCTTCGGGTCCTCGTGCTCTCCCTGCTGGTGACGCTCGGCGCCCGGCTGTGGGTGCTGCAGATCCTCGACGGCGAGCGCTACCGCCAGGTCGCGGAGACCAACCGGGTCCGTGAGGTGGTCACCCCCGCCACCCGGGGCATGATCGTCGACGACGAGGGCCAGCCCCTGGTGCGCAACCGCACCTCGCTGGTCATCTCGGTCAACCGGTCGGCCATCGACCGCCAGGCGGACAAGGGCAAGGCCGTGCTCGACCGGCTGGCCACCGTCATCGGGGCGCCGCTGGCCGAGCTCGAGCAGCGGGTCCGCTTCTGTTCGGCCACGGTGCGGGCGCCCTGCTGGAACGGCTCGCCCTACCAGCCGGTCCCGGTGGCGAAGGACGTCACCCCGGCGCAGGCGCTCGCGGTGATCGAGCACCCGGACCGCTTCCCCGGCGTGTCCGCGGACCTGCAGGCCGTCCGCGAGTACCCGAACGGCGGGCTCGCCGCGCACGAGCTGGGCTACCTCGCCCCCGTCTCGCAGGAGCAGCTCGACAAGCAGGGCGACGAGAAGGGCTACCACCTCAACAGCCTGATCGGCGTCTCCGGCCTGGAGTACACCTACGACGACGCGCTGCGCGGCGCGGACGGCGTGGAACGCCTCGAGGTCGACCGGTTCGGCCGGGTCGCGGGCACCGCGTCGACGACCCCGCCGGTCAGCGGCGACCACCTCGTGCTCAACCTCGATCTCGACGTCCAGCGCGCGGCCGAGGAGGCGCTGGCGAAGACGCTCGACTCGCTCGGCGGGGGAGCCCGCTCCGCCTCCGCGGTGGTGCTGGACGTGCGCACCGGCGGCGTCGTCGCGCTGGCCAGCCTGCCGTCCTACGACCCGTCGGTGTTCGTCGGCGGTGTCTCCCAGAACGACTACGCCGCGCTGTCAGACCCGGCCAACGGCACCCCGCTGCTGTCCCGCGCCTTCCAGGGCTCGGCGGCGGCCGGGTCGACGTTCAAGGTGGTCTCGACCGCCGTCGCCATGCAGAACCTGGGCGCGACCGGTGACCAGACCTACGACTGCGCCCCGACTCTGCAGGTCGGCGACCAGATCTTCCACAACTTCGACGGCTCGTCCGCGGGCCCGATCACGCTGCACCAGGCGCTGGTCATCTCCTGCGACGTCATCTTCGACAAGTTCGCCTACGACGCCTGGGTCGCCGACGGCGGGCTGCGCAACGGCCGTGGCCCCTACCCGGAGCCCAAGGAGTACTTCATCCACATGGCCGAGGCCATGGGTTTCGGCCGGCGCACCGGCATCGACCTGCCGGGCGAGACCGCCGGCTCCGTCGTCGACCGGGCGGACGCGAAGAAGATCTGGGAGGAGCTCAAGGACTCCTACTGCCGGCGCGCGCAGAACGGCTACCCGGAGGAGTCCGACCCGACGAAGGCCGAGCGCTTCCGCAAGTACGCGGCCGAGGCCTGCGTCGACGGATACCTCTACAACGCCGGTGCGGCCGTCCAGTTCGCCATCGGGCAGGGGCAGTACCTCTCCGTCAGTCCGTTGCAGCTCGCCACCGCCTACGCGGCCATCGCGAACGGCGGGACGATCTACCAGCCCACCCTGGCCAAGGCCACGGTCTCGCCGGACGGCAGGGAGGTGAAGCCGATCGAGCCGAAGGTCGTCGGCAGGCTGCCCGTCTCGCCGGAGATCCTCGCCTACATCCGGGGCGGCCTGACCGGGGTGACGACCGAGGGCGGCGGCACGGCGACCGGGGTGTTCGCCGACTGGCCCAGCGACATGGTCCCGGTGGCCGGCAAGACCGGGACCGCCGAGGTCGAGGGCAAGGGCGACACCTCGTGGTTCGCCTCGTTCGCCCCGGCGAACGACCCCCAGTTCGCGGTCGTCGTGAGCATCCCGGAGTCGGGAACCGGCGCCGAGTACGCCGCGCCCGTGGCCAAGGAGATCTACCAGGCGCTCTACGGCGTCGGGCGTCCCGGAGCGGTACCCGGCGGCAAGCCACCGGCCGAGCTGCCCAAGCTCAGCCGTGACGGCACGTTCGCCGCGGCCTCCGGCGCCCCCGCGGCCGCTCCCGGCACGGCCGGCACGACGGCCCCGGGTGCGGCGCTGCCGGGATCGGTGCCGACGGGCACGGCGCCGGCGGTGCTCACCGGCACGGCGCCGGCGGTGCTCACGGAGACAGCGCCGGCGGCGCTCACGGGAACGGCGCCGGCGGTGCTCACGGGTGACCAGAGCGGTGAGCCGGCCGGCGGCCCGGTGGCGGCGGGTGCGGCGGCAGGTGAGCGGGAGGCGCGGGCGCGCGGCCCAACCGGCCGCGGCTGACAACGAGACCCGGCAGCGAGAACAGCGACCACGGCACGGGAACCACGGCAACGGGAACAGCGGGCGGCGAACGGCCGTCCACCGGTGGCAGGGGAGGCGAATGATGACGCAGGAGCAGGGGCCCACCGCGCTGCGTTCCTCCCCGGTGCTGGTCCGGGGGCGGATCGGGCAGCTGCGCGACCGCGCCTCGGGGCGGCACTCGCCGCTGCGGCGGCTCGACTGGGTTCTGCAGATCAGCGTGATCGCGCTGGCCCTGCTGGGTGCCCTGCTGGTCTGGTCGGCCACCCGCCAGCGGCTGGAGGAGGCCGGGGGAGACCCGCAGACCTTCCTGAAACGCCACCTGCTGAATCTGATGATCGGCCTGCTGCTCGGGGCCGCCGCGACCCTGGTGGACTACCGGATCCTGCGGGCCTACGCGCCCTTCGTCTATCTCGGCTCGCTGGTCGGTCTCGTCGCCGTTCTCGTGGTCGGCACCACCGTCAACGGGGCCCACTCGTGGATCGTGCTCCCGGCCGGCTTCCAGCTCCAGCCGTCGGAGTTCGCCAAGGTCGCGCTCGTCGTCGGCGCCGCGATGATCCTCGGGGAGAAACACGAGGACCGGCACACCGGCATCCGCCGCGGCGCGCCGGGCCACGGCGACGTGCTGCTGGTGCTCGGCCTCGCCGTCGTGCCGATGGCCCTGATCATGCTGCAACCCGACTTCGGCACGGTCATGGTGCTGGTGTTCGTCACCCTCGGGATGCTGGCGGTCAGCGGCGCGCCGCGGCGCTGGGTGCTGGGCCTGATCCTGTGCGGGGTTCTCTTCGGCGGGGCGATCCTCCAGTTCCACCTGCTCAAGCCCTATCAGGAGGCGCGCCTCACCTCGTTCGTCTCCGAGAACAAGGCGGCGTCGTCGACCGGTTACAACGTCGACCAGGCGATGACCGCGATCGCCAACGGCGGCATCACCGGCCGTGGTCTGTTCGAGGGCCAGCAGACCCAGGGCCAGTTCGTGCCCGAGCAGCAGACCGACTTCGTGTTCAGCGTCGCCGGCGAGGAGCTCGGCTATCTGGGGGCCGGGGGTGTGATCGTCCTGCTCGGCGTGGTGCTCTGGCGGGCGCTGACGATCGGTTTCCACTCGCAGGACTCGTTCGGCGCGCTCATCGCCACCGGCGTGGTCTGTTGGTTCACCTTCCAGATCTTCGTCAACATCGGCATGTGTCTCGGCGTGATGCCGGTGACCGGCCTTCCGCTGACATTCCTGTCCTACGGCGGTTCCTCGATGTTCGCGAACATGATCGCGGTCGGGCTGCTGCAGAATGTCCGCCTGCGCTCGCGCTCCGACCCCTACGCGCTCTGAGGCCTGAGGCGGTCGGCCACGCTGCGGTGCCGTAGGCTCGCGGGCATGTCCGGACAGTCGCTGTTTCCCCTCCTGGAGCCGCTGCTCCCACGGGTCCGGAAGCCCGTCCAGTACGTCGGCGGCGAGGGGAACGCGGTCGTCAAACCCTGGGGCGACGCCGCGGTCCGCTGGTGTCTGATGTACCCCGACGCCTACGAGGTCGGGCTGCCGAACCAGGGCGTCCAGATCCTCTACGAGATCCTCAACGAGCAGCCGGACGTCCTCGCCGAACGCACCTACTCGGTCTGGCCGGATCTCGAGGCCCTGATGCGTGAGCACGGGATACCGCAGTTCACGGTGGACGGCCATCGCCCGGTCGCGGACTTCGACCTCTTCGGGGTCAGCTTCTCCACCGAGCTCGGCTACACGAACCTGCTCTCGGCCCTGGATCTCGCCGGCATCCCGCTGCACACCGCGGACCGCGCGGCCCCGGGCGACGGCCTGGCCTGGCCGATCGTCATCGCCGGCGGGCACGCGTCCTTCAACCCCGAGCCGATCGCGGACTTCGTCGACGCCGTCGTCATCGGTGACGGCGAGCAGGCCGTCCTGCTGATCACCGACCTCACCCGCGCCTGGAAGGCCGCCGGCTCGCCCGGCGGGCGGACCGAGCTGCTGCACCGCCTCGCCCGCCGCAAGCTGGTCTACGTCCCTGGGTTCTACGACGTCACCTACCGGCCGGACGGGCGGATCGCGGCGGTCACCCGCAACCGGGACGAGGTCCCGGAACGGCCCGCCAAGCACACCCTGACCGACCTCGACTCGTGGCCGTACCCGAAGGCGCCGCTCGTGCCACTGGCCGAGACGGTGCACGAGCGGCTGAGCGTGGAGATCTTCCGCGGCTGCACCCGCGGCTGCCGGTTCTGCCAGGCCGGCATGATCACCCGTCCGGTGCGGGAACGCAGCATCACCACCGTCGCCGAGATGGTCGACGCCGGGCTCGCGGCCTCGGGTTTCTCCGAGGTCGGCCTGCTGTCGCTGTCGAGCGCGGACCACAGCGAGATAGGCGAGATCGCCAAGGGCCTGGCCGACCGCTACGAGGGCACCAACACGGCGCTGAGCCTGCCCTCCACCCGGGTGGACGCCTTCAATGTGACCCTCGCGAACGAGTTCTCCCGCAACGGCCGCCGCAGCGGGCTCACCTTCGCCCCCGAAGGCGGCTCGGAACGGCTCCGTAAGGTCATCAACAAGACGGTCAGCGCGGAGGACCTGGTCCGCACGGTCAGCACGGCCTACGCGAACGGCTGGCGGCAGGTGAAGCTCTACTTCATGTGCGGCCTGCCCACCGAGACCGACGAGGACGTCCTGGAGATCGCGGATCTCGCCCGCGAGGTCATCCGGGCCGGCCGGCGGGCCAGCGGTCACCGCGACATCCGGTGCACCGTGTCCATCGGCGGGTTCGTCCCCAAGTCGCACACGCCGTTCCAGTGGGCGGCGCAGGCGTCCCACGAGGTGACCGACCGGCGCCTCAAGCTGCTGCGGGACACCGTGCGCGCCGACCGGGAGGTGGGCCGGGCGGTCGGCTTCCGCTACCACGACGGGCGCCCGGGCATCATCGAGGGCCTGCTGGCCCGCGGTGACCGCCGGGTCGGCCGGGTGATCGAGCGGGTCTGGCGCG
Organism: Parafrankia discariae; assembly: GCF_000373365.1. Taxonomy (NCBI): domain Bacteria; kingdom Bacillati; phylum Actinomycetota; class Actinomycetes; order Frankiales; family Frankiaceae; genus Parafrankia; species Parafrankia discariae. The sequence continues at coordinate 466,891 of NZ_KB891102.1, read as the reverse complement.
ACGGCGGCCGCTTCGACGGCTGGAGCGAGTACTTCTCGTTCGCCCGCTGGGAGGCGGCGTGCGAGGCGGAGCTCACCGGGCTCGGTGTCTCGCTGGACTGGTTCACGACCCGCGAGCGCGACGAGCGCGAGGTCCTGCCGTGGGACCACCTCGACGCCGGCCTCGACCGTGACTGGCTGTGGGCCGACTGGCAGGAGGCCCTGCGCGCGACCGAGCTGGACGACTGTCGCTGGACGCCCTGCTACGACTGCGGGGTGTGCCCGACGATGGGAACCGAGAACCAGATCGGGCCCACCGGGCGCACCCTGATCCCGGTGATCCCGGTGGGGCCTCCTGCCGGAGCGCCGGACCCGGCCGCCGCGGCCGGTGCCGGCACCGGCACCGGCGCCGGCGGGTCATCCGCTGTTCCGTCCGACCTGGCGCGGGCAAGTGCCTCGTCGACCTGAGGGCCCGCCGCCCCCGCCGGTGGTGGCCCGGGTGCGGGTCCGGTTCGCCAAGCGGGGGCGGCTGCGTTTCCTCTCGCACCGCGACATCGCCCGGACCTTCGAACGCGGCCTGCGCCGGGCCCGGATACCGGTCGCGTTCTCGGCCGGGTTCAGTCCCCATCCCCGGGTGTCGTGGGTCGGCGCGGCGCCCACCGGCGCCGCGAGCGAGGCCGAGTACTTCGAGGTCGCGCTGTCCGCGCCGATGGAGCCCGAGCAGGTCCGCGCGGCACTGGACGCGGCGCTCCCACCTGGGCTGGACGTCCTGCACTGCGTCGCGGCGGACAGCCCGCCACTGCCCGACCGCATCGACGCGTCCCGGTGGCGGCTGAGGATGCCGGGCGTCGCGGCCGCCGATCTGGACGTCGCGGTGACCGAGCTGCTGGGCCGGGAATCGCTGACGGTCGAGCGGGCCACCAAGGACGGACGGCGTCGCGTGGACGTGCGCGAGGCCGTGGTCTGGGCCGTTTGCCGTGCAGAGAACGACACCTGTGCGATACTGGACGTGGTCGTACGGCACACGACGCCCGCCGTTCGACCCGACGACGTGCTGACCGCCCTTTCCGCGGTCGCCGTCCTCAGCGTCCCGGTGCCGCCCGAGCCAACACGACTCGAACAGGGCCGGTTGCGCGAGGACGGAACGCTGGCGGACCCGCTGGTACCGGACCGCGACGAGGCTGCCCGGCTGGTGGGTCAACTCGGAGCGTGATGCAGGGCGTCGCAGGATTGCCGGCGGCACCACCGTCGGACCGAGACAGTGGCTTCTGCGCGGCCGCGACTGCTGACACAGCGCGCCCGGGAGCCCGAGAGGCTTCATAACCCGTGCCCGAAGATCAGATCATCGAGGACAAGGCCACGCGCTCCGAGGCGGTGCCTGCCAAGGCACCGTCCCCCGGGACGGTGCCCTCCGAGACTGTGCCCTCCGACAACACCCCTGCGGCTGCCGCGGCCCCTGAGAGCGCGGTCGCCGAGACCGCGCCGCAACGTCCCGCCCGGCGCCGCCGCGCGGCCGGCCGACCAGCCGGGTCGCCCCCCGAGGAGGCGGGCCCGCCCGTCGCCCCGGCTGATTCCGCCGCGGCTGGAACCACCGGTGCCGGCGCCGCCACCGGTGCCGAGGCCGGCGGCGCGCCGGACACCGCGGTCCCGCTGGTCGAGGCCGCCGCCGAGCCGGCGCCCGAAGCCGCGCCAACCAAGCCGGCCCGGCGGGCCAGGACCACCCGGCCGCGCCGAGTGTCCCGGGAGGCCGGCGCGGCCGCGTCCGACACTCCAGCCACCTCTGCCTCCGCCGACGCCGCGTCGCCTGACGTCGTGTCGCCCGCCGCCGAGGCGCCCGACCTGAAGGCGCTCGACTCGAAGGCGCCCGTGACGGCGTCCCCCGAGACCGGGTCGCCCGCCGCCGCGGCGACCGCGGCCGGTGCGGACGTCACCGCCGACTCCTCCGGGTCGGCCGCGAAGATCGACGTCGCCGCGCCCGCCGCGCCCGCTGACACTACGGCGCCAGGCGAGGCGGCCCCCGCCGCGACCAAGCCGCGTCGGACCCGTGCTCGTCGGACGGCCACGAAGGTCGAGCCGGCCGCCGAGGCCGGCACGTCCTCGGGTGCGCCGGGCGTCGAATCCACCGCGCCCGCGTCATCCGGCGCGGACGCGGCGGTCGGGCGGACTCCCGCCGCCGCTGCTCCGGTCGCCGTGCCGGCCCCGGCTTCCGTGTCCACTCCGGCTTCCGTGTCCACTCCGGCTTCTGTGCCCGCCCCGACCGCCGTGTCGGCCCCGGACTCGTCGGCCGTCGGGGCCACGTCGCCGGTCGTGGCGGCCACCCCGCCGGCTTCCGGGCCGGGCGTCGACGAGGCCGGCGACCCGCTGGTGGAGCCGATCGCCGAAGCGGCGGCGGATACCACCGCCGAGGCGGGCACCGCCGGCACCACTGACACCACCACCGCGACCGTGGCCGCCGAAACCACCGGAACCACTCCCGTGGCCGGAACCGGGGCGGTCGCCGCCGCGCGGACCGCTGCCGCCGCCGAGGCGCCCGGCGCGTCCGAGCCCCCGCGGGCCGAGCGCACCCCGCGGCGACGCACCCGGGCGGTCGCCCCGACGTGGACCAGCGGTGCCGAGGCGCCGGCCCCCGCGCCGGTGACCCGGCAGCCGGCCCGGCGCCCCGTCGCGATGATCATGTTCCAGCAGCCGGAGCCGGCGGTCGTGGATCCGTGGCCCCGTCGCCGGCGCGCCGCCGACGACGAGGCGCCGGTCGAGCCCGCCGTGACCGGTCGCGGCGGTCTCCCGGGCGCGGACCTCGACGAGGCCGTCCCGGCCGACGAGATCGTTGACGCGGCCGACGACGCGGTCGCTTACGACACCGCGGAGTTCGGTGAGGCACTGGAGACGGACAGCGGCGAGCAGGCGTTCGACGGCGGCGAGTACTTGTCCGTCGACGGGGACGGGGACGCCGACGACGCCGGGCCGGGCGGCACCCGCCGTCGGCGCCGCGGCCGCCGCGGCCGTGGCCGGGCCCGTGGCGAGGACGAGATCTCCGAGACCAGCGACCTCGCCGACGAGTCGGGCGACGAGGCGGAGGAGCGTGACGACCGCGAGCTCGAAGCCGAGCCGGGGGAGCGCGAGCCCAGGCCCGCCCGCCGCCGGTCGCGGCGCGCGCCGGCGCGGGAGACGTTCGACGAGGCGGAGGAGACGGACTCCGACGCCGAGCTGGTGGCCGGAACCGATCCCGACGCCGACGAGGAGTCCGACGCCGAGGAGGGCGCGGACCTCGAGGACGGCGCCGACGACTTGGCCGAGGACGGTTCGGACGACGACCGCGCCGGCGGATCCCGGCGGCGTCGCCGGCGCCGTCGCCGCTCCGGGACCGGCGCGGAGACCACGCCGACCCCCGACGACCCCCCGAACACCGTCGTGCACGTGCGCGAGACGCGCCGGGACGACGACCTCGTCCGCGGGGTCAGCGGTTCCACCCGGCTGGAGGCGAAGCGCCAGCGCCGGCGTGAGGGCCGTGACAGCGGTCGCCGCCGCGCTCCCATCGTCACCGAGGCCGAGTTCCTCGCCCGGCGGGAGTCGGTCGAGCGCCGGATGATCGTCCGCCACAACGGGGACCGCACCCAGATCGCCGTGCTCGAGGACGGCGTCCTGGTCGAGCACTTCGTGACCCGGGCCAGCTCGGCGTCCTACGCGGGCAACGTGTATCTCGGGCGGGTGCAGAACGTCCTGGCCAGCATGGAGGCGGCGTTCGTCGACATCGGCAAGGGCCGCAACGCCGTCCTGTACGCCGGTGAGGTCAACTACGACGCCTCGGGCCTCGACGGTCGGCCGCGCAAGATCGAGCAGGTGCTGAAGTCCGGGCAGTCGGTGCTCGTCCAGGTCTCGAAGGACCCGCTCGGGCACAAGGGCGCGCGGCTGACCAGCCAGGTGAGCCTGCCCGGCCGCTATCTCGTGTACGTGCCGGACGGCCAGAACGCGGGCATCAGCCGCAAGCTGCCGGACACCGAGCGCGCCAGGCTGAAGAGCATCCTGAAGAAGATCACCCCGGAGAACGGCGGGGTGATCGTCCGTACCGCCGCGGAGGGCGCCAGCGAGGCCGAGCTCGAGCGCGACATCGAGCGCCTCGTCGCGCAGTGGGAGGACATCCAGCGCAAGGCGCAGAAGGCCAGCGCGCCGTCGCTGCTCTACGGCGAGCCCGACCTGGTGGTGCGGGTCATCCGCGACATCTTCAACGAGGACTTCACCGAGCTGGTCGTCCAGGGCTCGCACGAGGCCGCGACCGTCGAGGGCTACGTCGACACGGTCGCCCCGGACCTGCGTGACCGCGTCCGCCGCTACGTCGGGACCGGGGACGTCTTCGCCGAGTACCGGGTGGACGAACAGCTCGCGAAGGCGCTGGACCGCAAGGTCTGGCTGCCCTCCGGCGGTTCGCTGGTCATCGACCGCACCGAGGCGATGACCGTCATCGACGTCAACACCGGCAAGTTCACCGGCAAGGGTGGCAACCTCGAGGAGACGGTCACCAAGAACAACCTCGAGGCCGCGGAGGAGATCGTCCGCCAGCTCCGGCTGCGTGACATCGGTGGCATCATCGTCATCGACTTCATCGACATGGTGCTCGAGAGCAACCGGGAGCTGGTGCTGCGCCGGCTCACCGAGTGCCTCGGTCGGGACCGGACCCGCCACCAGGTCGCCGAGGTGACCAGCCTGGGTCTGGTCCAGATGACCCGCAAGCGGGTCGGCCAGGGCCTGCTGGAGGCCTACAGCGAACCGTGTGCCCACTGCAACGGGCGTGGTGTGCTCGTCCACCTGGACTCCGCGCACGCCAGGGATCCGCATCCGAGGGAGGCGGCGCCGGCGAGCCAGCCGGCGGCGGAGGCTCCGGCCCAGGCGGCCGGTTCCTCCACGGGCCGCCGGGGGCGGCACGCGACGAAGCCCGCCGGTCCGGCCCTCGTGGCCGCCGCGGTCTCGCCGGCCGGGGACGGGGCGGACCTCTCCTCGGACGGGGCTGTCGGGTCCGTGAACGGCTCCGTACCGGCGGCTGCGACTGATTCAGCTGGATCGGTCGGGTCGGCGGGGGCGTCGGGGCCGGCCGCTCTCGGTGAGCGTGCGGCCGGTACGGCCTCGCTGGACGCCGTCGCACCGCGCGCCGCCCGGATCGCCGTGACGGTCGGAGCCGGACGCGACCAGGACACTGAGAGCAACGGTGGTGGCACCGGCTTCAGCGGCGGGGCCGGAGCGAACGGGGCCGGGAACAGCGAGAGCGAGGGCACCACGGTCGACGGTGAGCCGCGGCCGGGTTCCGGAGGTATCCCGGTGTTCGCGAACACCGATGATCCGGACAGTGTCCTGCAGTCCGGGACGAACGGGACGGACACCCCGGCTGGCGCCGAGAAGCCGGCCCGCGCTCGCCGCCGCCGCGCCTCCCGCCCGGTCTCCAAGCCCACGGACACCGCCCAGCCGATCGCCGTCCCCTCCGAAGCCACCACCCCCTGACCGCCCCGCCGCACCCGCCCGCGGGTGCGGCCCCACGTACGGCAGAAGCGTGGCGGGTGGGTGAGCCCATGGGCTCACCCACCCGCCACGCTTCTTTTGGCGGGGCTGGTGACTAGTAGAGGTGGTGGGGGGCGGGGGGCCGGCGGTCGCCGGGGCGGTTCGGATGAGGTTGTGGCAGCCGCGCTGGCGCATCAGCTCGTCGAGGGTCGCCCGGGAGCGCCGCAGTGCTCCGTCGACGGCCTGGCGCGCGCGGGGCTCGTCCCCCATCTGCAGGGCGTACGAGGCCAGGACCAGCGTCTGGACCAGATCGTCCTGCTCGGACAGCGGGTCCGTCACGCGGGCCGGGCCGGTCGACCCAGCCGGGCCGGTCGGCCCGGTGCCGGTCGCCGCTCCCGTGCCGCCGGTCATGGGCGACGCGCCGCCGGGGCGGGTGAAGCCGTACTGGGTCGGTGCGGTCAGCTCGCGGCCGTGGGCGGCGAGCCACGCCGCCGCGACCGCGATGGCGACCGCCCAGCCGGCCCGGACCCAGGACGGCGGCTCGACCAGCCCGTCGAAGGCGAGCTCGGTCGCCATCAGCACGACCAGGATGACGAGCACGCCCGCCGCCGCGGGGGCCGCCCGACCCGATGCGGCCTGGGTGGGCGTGGTGGGCGTGGCGTGCCCGGTCGCGGGCGGGGTGAGTGCCGCCGCGATCAGGGGAAGGCAGGCGACGGCCAGGGCGGAGATCGTGGCGGCGCCCGCCGCCCATGTCACGTAATGCCAGTGCACCCCGATCGCCCCCTCTGAATCCGCTGATCCGCCCCGACTCGGGCCGCCCCGACCCGGCTCGTTCCGCGGTGCGGACGTCGCGCGGCGTCGTGTGACGCGGGGTCACGTGCCTCCTCGCGTGCCCCCCAGGGCAGGCGCCGTCGGTGTGCTCCGTCGGCGACCCGTCCGGGTGGGGACGGCCCTCGTCGCCGCGCTGGAGGACCCCACATGCTTTCCCCGAGACTCGTTCGTCACCATGGCCCGTCCGGGTCATAGGCAACATGACCCTCTCGGAACCCGCCTATCGCCCGTGTCTCCATCGCAGTGTGCTTTTCCATGTTCTTCTGTCGTTCTTTCATTGATTTCCCGTGGGCTGCGTCTTCTTTTCGATCTTCGCTGTGGCCGGTCGGCGGTCGTGCCGGGTGGGCGTGTCTCACCCTTGCCCGGATGACCTGTAAGGTGGACGGACACGAGACAGGCGCGTCCTGAGCGTGCGTCCGTGCTGGCAGGGTTCGTACCTGCGGGCGCGGATGCGGGCCGCTGGGTGCGAGCCGTGGGTGCGGGCTTACCGGCGCGGGCGCGGATGGCGCAGCGGCGAGGCCGCGTGCCGAGGGCGCCCGCTCGTGAGGCAGGCTTGACGGGCCGCTCCAGGCGGTCCAAGCGAGATCCAACAGCAGGGAGATCTGGTGTACGCGGTCGTTGCCAGCGGCGGCAAGCAGCACAGGGTCGCCGTCGGCGATGTCGTCGACGTCGAACTCGTCCCCGGGGAGCCGGGCGCGGCCGTGAACCTTCCGGCGGTGCTGCTTGTCGACGGTGAGTCGGTCACGCACGACGCTGACGCTCTCGCGTCCGTCGCGGTCACCGCCGAGGTCGTCGGTGTCGTCAAGGGTCCGAAGATCCGGATCCACAAGTTCAAGAACAAGACCGGCTACCACAAGCGTCAGGGCCATCGCCAGAAGTACACGCGCCTGAAGGTGACCGGGATCGAGACGGGGAAGGCCTGACGAGATGGCGCACAAGAAGGGCGCGAGCTCCTCGCGCAACGGCCGTGACTCCAACGCCCAGCGGCTCGGCGTGAAGCGTTTCGGTGGCCAGCTGGTCAAGGCCGGCGAGATCATCGTCCGGCAGCGGGGCACCCACTTCCACCCGGGTGACCTGGTCGGCCGCGGCAAGGACGACACCTTGTTCGCGCTGGCCCCGGGTCACGTCGAGTTCGGCCGCAAGCGGGGCCGCCGGGTCGTGAACATCGTCTCGGCCGATACCGAGCGCGCCGAGAAGGCCGCCGTACCGGCCTGACCGGCCCAGAGTGGTCCGGCGTCCGCCAGACCCGCCAGAACTGCGGCGCGCTGACGCCGGGGGCCGGTGGGCGGTCGTCGCCCGGGTCGTAGTCGTTCACAGGGCGCCGCGCGAGCCACAGCCCCTCCGGTGTGGCCAGCGCGGCGCTCTTGTGTGTCAGACGTCAGACCGCGGTCAACCGCGGAGTTAGGAGAGGTGGCAGATCATGCCGACGTTCGTCGACCGGGTGGTTCTGCACGCCGCCGCCGGCGACGGCGGGCACGGCTGCTGCTCGATCCACCGCGAGAAGTTCAAACCGCTGGGCGGGCCGGACGGCGGTAACGGCGGCCGCGGCGGCAACGTGGTGCTGCGCGTCGACAGTGGCGTGACGACCCTGCTCGACTTCCACTTCCACCCGCATCAGCGGGCCGGCGGCGGTCGTCCGGGCCAGGGCTCCAACCGGCACGGCGCGGACGGTGACGACCTGGTCCTGTCGGTGCCGGACGGTACCGTCGTGCTCTCGCCCGACGGCGAGCAGATCGTCGACCTGGTCGGGGCGGGGAGCACCTACGTCCTGGCCCACGGCGGTCGCGGCGGGCGGGGTAACGCCACGCTGGCCTCGTCCCGCCGTAAGGCGCCCGGCTTCGCCGAGCTGGGGGAGCCCGGTGAGGGGCTCGACGCCGTCCTCGAGCTCAAGAGCGTGGCCGACGTCGCGCTCGTGGGTTTCCCGAGCGCGGGCAAGTCCTCGCTGGTCTCGGTGCTCAGCGCCGCCCGCCCCAAGATCGCCGACTATCCGTTCACCACCCTGGTCCCGAACCTGGGTGTCGTCCAGGCCGGTGACCATCGCCCGTTCACGGTGGCGGACGTCCCCGGGCTGATCCCGGGGGCCAGCCAGGGCCGGGGTCTGGGCCTGGAGTTCCTGCGGCACATCGAGCGGTGCTCGCTGATCGTCCACGTGCTCGACTGCGCCACTCTCGAGCCCGGTCGCGATCCGCTCACCGACCTCGACGTGATCGAGGCGGAGCTCGCCGCCTACACGACCGACCTGTCGGACCGGCCGCGACTCGTGGTGCTGAACAAGGTCGACGTCCCGGACGCGGCCGAGCTCGCCGAGCTGGTCACCCCTGATCTGCGGGCCCGCGGTCTCACCGTGCACCAGATCAGCACGGCGAGCCGGCACGGGGTGCGCGGGCTCGCGCTCGAGCTCGCCGAGCTCGTCGCCAGCCTGCGCGCCGCCGCGCCCAGCCCGGCCGCGACCCGGATCGTGCTGCGCCCGCGGGCGGTGGACGAGCCGGACTTCACGGTGCGGGCCGAGGGCGACGGCTTCGTCGTCGGCGGGACCAAGCCGCTGCGCTGGGTGCGCCAGACCGACTTCAGCAACGAGGAGGCCATCGGCTACCTGGCCGACCGGCTGGCCCGGCTGGGTGTCGAGAAGGAGCTCGCGAAGCGGGGTGCCTTCCCCGGGGTCGCGGTCACGATCGGTGCCGTCACCTTCGACTGGGAGCCGACGCTGTCCGGCCGGGAGGCGCTGCTCGCAGCCGGTGGCGGGGACGGCGACGGCTACGGTGACGCCGGTTTCGGCACCGCCGGCACCGCCGTCACGATCGCCACGGTCGGCGGCTCCGGGGGCACCCGGGCCGGCGCGCGCGGTGGCGCGGTGGTCTCCGACCTCCCGCTCGGCCCGCGGGGCACCGACCTGCGACTGCGGACGTCCAAGCGGCTGACCCGGGCGCAGCGGACGGCCCTGAACGACCCCGCCGACGATTTCGGTGACGGTGACAGCGCCGGCTTCGGCGCGGGCGCCGGTTTCGACGCCGACGGCGGTTTCGACGACAGCAGCGGCTTCGGTGGTGACGCCGACAGCGGGCGTGGCTAGGCCGTGGTCCGTTCCTTCGTCACCGAGGCGAGCCGGGTCGTCGTCAAGGTCGGCTCGTCGTCGCTGACCACGGCGGCCGGTGGGCTCGACACCGACCGGGTCGAGGCGCTGGTGGCGGCCGTCGCCGGCCGGGCCGGCGGCCTGGTGCTGGTGTCGTCGGGCGCGATCGCGGCCGGTCTCGCCCCGCTCGGGCTGACCAGGCGGCCGCGTGACCTGGCGACCCTGCAGGCGGCGGCGAGCGTCGGCCAGAGCTCACTCGTGCACTGCTACGCCGACGCGTTCGGCCGCGCCGGGCACCGGGTCGGCCAGGTCCTGCTCACCGCCACCGACGTGATCCGGCGGACGCACTACCGCAACGCGCGCACGACCCTGGAGCGGCTGCTGGCCCTCGGCGTCGTGCCGATCGTGAACGAGAACGACGCGGTCGCCACCCAGGAGATCCGGTTCGGTGACAACGACCGGCTCGCCGCGATCGTCTCCCACCTGGTCTCCGCGGATCTGCTGGTCCTGCTCTCCGACGTCGACGGCGTGTACGAGTCGAACCCGCGGCTGGGCCCGGCGAGCATGGTGCGTGAGGTCCACTCGGACGCCGACCTCGACGGCCTGACCGCCCGTGGCACCGGCACCGCCGGTGTCGGTGTCGGCGGCATGGCGACGAAGATCGACGCCGCGCGGATGGCGGCGTCCGGCGGAGTGAGCACGATCGTGACCTCGGCCGCCCACGCGGCCGCCGCGCTGGCGGGCGACGAGGTCGGGACGGTGTTCCACCCGACGGGCCCACGCCGGGCGTCCCGGCTGCTCTGGCTCGCCCACGCCACCGCCCCCGAGGGCCGGCTGCACCTCGACGAGGGCGCGGTCGCCGCGGTGGTGGACCGGCGGGCCTCGCTGCTGCCGGCCGGCGTCACCAAGGTCGAGGGGGACTTCTCCGCCGGCGATCCGGTCGACCTGGTCGACCCGCGGGGCCGTCCGGTGGCGCGCGGCCTGGTCGAGTTCGACTCCGGCGAGCTGCCGGGCATGCTCGGCCGCTCGACGATGGAGCTGGCGGCCGAGCGGGGCCCGTCCTACGAGCGCGAGGTCGTCCACCGCGACGACCTGGTCCTGCTGCTCACCCGCCGCTGACCGGCCGTGCCCGCCCGGGGCCGGACCCGCCTGCCGGACCCGCTGTGCCGCTCCTCACCCGTCGCTGACCCGACGCCGGTAGCCTCAGGGAACGGCGCACAGCGGCGCGCCGTCGACGCCGGGCCCGTGTCCGCGCCGGCCGTCGCGGACAGTCGGGAGGAAGCCGGTCATGAACACCTCTGCGGAGGACGTCCGCGCCAGCGCGGTCCGAGCCCGGCAGGCCGCCGGGCTGCTCGCCCCGCTGCCGCGGGCGGCGAAGGACGCCGCGCTGCTGGGCATGGCCGCGGCGCTGCTCGACCGGTCCGCCGAGATCCTCGCCGCGAACGCCCTGGACACCGCCGCCGCGCGGGCCGCCGGCACCTCCGCCGCGCTGGTCGACCGGCTGACGCTGACCCCGGAGCGGATCGAGGCGATGGCCGACGGCCTGCGCCAGGTCGCGGCGCTCGAGGACCCGGTCGGTGAGGTCGTCCGCGGGCGGGTGCTGCCCAACGGGCTGGAGCTGCGCCAGGTCCGGGTGCCGCTCGGCGTCATCGGGATCATCTACGAGGCCCGGCCCAACGTCACGGTGGACGCGGCCGGCCTGTGCCTCAAGAGCGGCAACGCGGTGCTGCTGCGCGGCAGCGCCTCGGCGCTGAACTCCAACCGGGTGCTGGTGGACGTCCTGCGGGAGGCGGCGGTGGCCGCGGGGCTGCCCGCCGACGGCGTGCAGCTCGTCCCGGGGGCGGACCACGACTCGGTGAAGCACCTCATGCGGCTGCGCGGCCTGGTGGACGTCCTCATCCCGCGCGGCGGGGCCGGCCTGATCCGCGCGGTCGTCGAGGAGTCGACGATTCCGGTCATCGAGACCGGCGTCGGCAACTGCCACGTGTACGTGGACGCCGACGCCGACCTCGACACGGCGCTGGCCGTCACGGTGAACGCGAAGACGCAGAAGGTGTCGGTGTGCAACTCGGCCGAGACCCTGCTCGTGCACGCCGGGATCGCCGCGGAGTTCCTGCCCCGGGTGCTGACGGCGCTGCGCGAGGCGGGCGTGACCGTGCACGGCGACGAGACGGTGCGCGCGGTCGACCCGTCCGCGGTGCCGGTCACCGACGAGGACTGGGCGACCGAGTACCTCTCGCTCGACATGGCGGTGGGGGTCGTCGACTCGCTGGACCAGGCGATCGACCACATCCGGCGTTGGAGCAGCGGCCACACCGAGGCGATCGTGACCCGGTCGCTGGCGGCGAGCCGTCGCTTCGTCGCCTCCTGCGACAGCGCCGCGGTGATGGTGAACGCCTCGACCCGTTTCACCGACGGCGAGCGGTTCGGGATGGGCGCCGAGATCGGCATCTCCACCCAGAAGCTGCACGCCCGCGGGCCGATGGGGCTGCCCGAGCTGACCTCGACGACCTGGGTGGGCATCGGGGACGGCCACCTGGTGTGACCGGGCGGCGCGCGGGTGTGGCGAACGGCTTCTCCGGAGGCGGCAACGGCCCTCCCGGGAGCACTCCGGAGCACTCCGGAAGCCCGTCATCCCTCGTCAATCCGTCATGTGCTGCCAACCACTGGCACTATGGACCGTGGTAGTGCTAGGTGCTGGACCGGAAGGTGGCCATGTCGTTGCAGGGATACGCGTTCGCAGACGTCGCTGATGTCCGGGAACGGCTCCGGGAGACGGGCTACCTCGCCGATGAGGCGATCGCCACCACGGTCTTCCTCGCCGACCGGCTGGGCAAGCCGCTGCTCGTCGAGGGGCCGGCCGGTGTCGGCAAGACCGAGCTCGCCAAGTCGCTGGCCAGCGCGGTCAGCGCCGAGCTGATCAGGCTCCAGTGCTACGAGGGCCTGGACGAGGCCCGCGCGCTCTACGAGTGGAACTACAAGAAGCAGTTGCTGCGCATCCAGGCGGCCTCCAACGTCTCGGGCGAGGCCGCGGGGGACGCCGGCACCGCCAGCTGGCAGCAGACCCACGACGACATCTTCAGCGAGGAGTTCCTCCTCTCCCGGCCGCTGCTCACCGCGATCCGGCGGGACGACCCGACCGTCCTGCTCATCGACGAGACGGACAAGGCCGACGTCGAGGTGGAGGGCCTGCTGCTGGAGGTGCTCTCCGACTTCCAGGTCACCATCCCCGAGCTGGGCACGCTGAAGGCGACCCGCCGGCCGTTCGTCATCCTCACCTCGAACGCCACCCGGGAGCTGTCGGAGGCGCTCAAGCGCCGCTGCCTGTACCTGAACCTGGACTACCCCTCGGCCGCCCGGGAGAAGGAGATCGTCCTCGCCCGGGTGCCCGAGCTGCCGGAGAAGATGGCCGAGTCGCTGGTGCGGATCGTGCGCGCGCTGCGGGCGATGGAGCTCAAGAAGGCGCCGTCGATCGCGGAGACGATCGACTGGGGCCAGACCGTCCTCGCCCTGGGTTTCGACACCATGGACGACGCCGCCGTCACCTCCACCCTCGGCGTGGTCCTCAAGCACGCCAGCGACCAGGCCCGCGCCATCAGCCAGCTCAAGCTCGGCGCCAACTGACGCGGGACCGGACTGACCCAGGACCGGACTGACCCAGGACCGGGAGGTCCAGATGAACCTGCTCGACCGCACCGTCGAGTTCACCGCCGCGCTGCGCCGCGCCAGCGTCCCGGTGAGCAGCGCCGAGACGGTGGACGCCGCGCGGGCGGTCGGTGCCCTCGGCTGGGCCGACCGGGATGCCCTGCGGGCCGCGTTCGCCGCGACGATGTGCAAGCGCCCGCTGTACCGCGGCGCCTTCGACTCGCTGTTCGACCTGTACTTCCCGCCGCGGATCGGCGACGGTGTCGTGCTGCCCGAGGAGGGCGGCCCCGCCGGGGAGCAGCGGCGGCCGGGGGAGCAGCGGGACGGCGACCCGTCCGAGCTGACCCCGCAGGAGGTCGAGGCGCTGCGCCGGGCCATGCGTGACCAGCTCCGCGACGCGCTGCTCGACGGCGACGACGAGAAGCTGCGTGACCTGGCCCGCCGTTCGGTCAGCGCCTTCGGCGCGGCGCAGAACGGTCCGGGGCAGCGCAGCTACTTCATCTACCGGGTGCTGCGGGCGATGTCCCCGGAGACGCTGATCGCGGACCTGCTCGCCGCGATGCTCGGCGACGACGACCGCGGCGGTCTCGAGGAGCGGATCGCGCGGCAGACGATCGCCGACCGGATCCGGGCGTTCGAGGAGATGATCTCCTCCGAGGTCCGCCGGCGGATGGCCGAGGAGCGCGGCCTCGAGGCCGTCGAGCGGACCGCGGTGAAGCCGCTCGCCGACCAGGTCGACTTCCTGCGCGCCTCCCAGCGTGATCTGGTCGAGCTGCGCCGCCAGGTGTATCCGCTCGCCCGCCGGCTGGCGACCAGGCTGACGGCCCGTCGCCGGCTCGGCCGGTCCGGGCGGCTCGACTTCCGGCGTACCGTCCGGGCGTCGCTGGCGACCGGTGGCGTGCCGCTGGAGACCAAGCACCGGCCGCACAAGCCGCACAAGCCCGAGCTGGTCGTGCTGTGCGACGTGTCCGGATCGGTGTCCTCCTTCGCGCACTTCACCCTCATGCTCACCCACGCGCTGCGCGAGCAGTTCTCCAAGGTCCGCGCGTTCGCGTTCATCGACACCACCGACGAGGTCACCCGCTTCCTGCGCGGGCTGGAGCTGGGCGACATGATGGCCCGGATCGCCTCCGAGGCCGACCTGGTCTGGTTCGACGGCCACAGCGACTACGGCCACGCGATCGAGGTCTTCGCCGAGAAGTACCCGGACGCCGTCGGCCCGCGGACCTCCCTGCTCGTACTGGGGGACGCCCGCAACAACTACCGGGCCACCTCGGCCGCGGTGTTCCGCCGGCTGTGCGGGCAGGCCAGGCACTCCTACTGGCTGAACCCGGAGCCGCGCAGCTACTGGGGGTCCGGCGACTCGGCCACCACCGCCTACGCCGACCTCGTCGACGAGATGGTCGAGTGCCGCAACGTCGAGCAGCTCCAGCACTTCATCGAGCGGCTGCTGCCCACCTGAGTAGCGCAGGCCGGCGAGTCGCCGACGGGCGGGCTGGCGGGTCGCGTTGTTCGGCGGTGGGCGGATACGAGTCGTCCCCCGAGCGCATAGATCGGCTGACACAACTCGCTTGTGGGATGTTCGGTACTTCCGGGGTGAACCGATCGTTGGGGCGCTGCGTCCAATCCCTCGACGGCGGGCGCGTGGTGTGACCGCCGCCGCCCGCGCGGGTGACCGCGCGGGCCGGACGGAGGGGTGCCGCCATGACGACCGGAACGAAACAGACCGAAGCGATACCGACCGAGACGACACCGACCGAGACGACACCGGCCAAGACGACACCGGCCGGGACGACATCGACGACGGGGCCGATCCGGCGGCGCAGGTCCGCCCTCCTGCCCGCGCTACCCGCCCTGCCGGACCCACGCCGCCGCCGGCGGCTGATCCTCGGCGCGGGCGCGCTGCTCGTCGTGATCCTCGCGGTGGGCTTCGTCGCCGCCGGAACGGACGGTTCCGGTCGGAGCTCGACGGACACGGCGGCCATCCCGTTGCCGGCGTCGGAGCCCGGTACTCCCGGTGAGATGAGTGGGCCGACGGACTCCAGCTCGTCGGTGTCGGCGCCGTCGCCGGTGCCCGGTGCGGCCCGGGCTGACGGCATCGCCGCGGAGGCACCGTCGACCGTCCCGGGCGGGCCCGCGGGTACCGGCGTTACCCGCGGCACCGGCGGCGAGCCCGCCCGGCCCGCCGGCGCCCAGCCACGGATCGTCCGCGACGGCTCGGCCTCGCTGTCCGTGCCGGCCGGCGCCGTGGACAAGGCCGTCCAGGACCTCTCCGCGGCCGCGCGTGGGCTGGCGGGCTACACCGAGTCCAGCGAGGTCGGCGGGACCTCGTCCACCACCGACGACGAGGGCCAGTACGCCACCGTGACCCTGCGGGTGCCCAGCGAGTCGTTCGACGAGCTGCGGTCCGGTCTGAGCGGGATCGGCACGGTGTCGGCGTCGACGATGTCCTCGCGCGACGTGACCGGTGAGTACGTCGATCTCGAGGCGCGCAAGCGTGCCCTGGAGGCCTCCCGGACCGCCTACACGACGTTGCTGGCCAAGGCCACGACGGTGGGGGAGACGCTGTCGGTGCAGCAGGCCATCGACGGTGTGCAGATCCAGATCGAGCAGATCGAGGGCCAGCGGATGGTCCTCGCCGACGCCAGCGACCTCGCGACGCTGACGGTGCGGATCGTCGAGGACGGAGCGGACACCGTACCCACGCCGGACGACGACGACTCGGGGCTGGCCGCGGCCGCGCGCACGTCCTGGAACCGGTTCGTCCGCGGAGTCGAGGAGATCATCGCCCTGCTAGGTCCGCTGGCACTGGTGGGCCTGATCGCCGCGGTCGCCTACGGTGCCGTCCGGATCGCCCGCCGCCGGGGCCGGACCCCACGGCCCGCGCCCGCACCCGCACCCACGCCGGCGCCCGCGTCGCCGGGGGACCCCATGGCGCCGGGGAACTCCACCGGGTCGTGAACGGGCCGTTGCGCTCTGGCGCGGGCGGGGTCCGGGGCGGCACGATGGACGGGCACACGCAGGCCGCCGGCGACGGGCCCCGACACGGACGTCGGGGCCGCCGCCGGCCGTGGACGGGAGCGCCGGGATGCCCGAGGCAGCCGAGGAGTCCGGACCGGGGCTGACCAGCGCCCGCTGGACGCACGTCGCCCTGCCCTCCAGCGACCTCGACGCCTCGATCGCCTTCTACACGTCGATGACCCCGCTGGTCGTCGTGGCGGTCCGCGAGGACGCCGACGGCCGCAGCGCCTGGCTGTCCAACGAGGGCCAGTGGCGGACGCCCTTCGTCCTGGTGCTGGTGGACTTCGCCCGGGAGCACGGCGCCCGGCATCCGATCATGACGCCGTTCGCCCACCTCGGGATCGAGGTGCCGCGCCGGGCCGACGTGGACGACGTGGCGGCGCGGGCCCGGGCCGCCGGCTGTCTGCACTGGGAGCCGCAGGACCTGCCGGACCCGGTCGGCTACGTCTGCGCGCTGACGGACCCCGACGGCAACGTGATCGAGATCAGCCATGGCCAGCGGGTCTTCTCGACGGTGCGTGACCTGTGGGGGCCGCGGGGCTGACCGGCCGGCGCCGTGCCCCGGCACGGGCCCCGGTCGGCGATCGCGGTGCGTGACGGGGTGCGGGGCGATCCCGGGGCGGTCCCGTGGGGTGGGGGAGCGGAATCATCCGGGCTGCCCGCTCGATAACCTGCACATGAGACCCATAAGGGTCTATTCGGGGCGCTCGGCGCGGGCCTCCGGTGATCGCCCGGCCGTGGGGGACTCGTCACCGCGCGTCGAGGGCCGCCAGCGCGGGGATCCTGTGGACCCCCGAAAGGAAGTGACGTCAGGTGACACCTGCGAGTCCGGCCGTCCAGGACGTGCCGGCGATCGGTGCCCTCGGGCTGACCGACGTCGCCCGGCAGCCGGTGCGCCCCGGCGTGGATCTCAGTCGGCCCCACGCCGCCGTGGTGCTGCGTTACGACGGGGCCCGGACTGAGGCGTGGGGCGCGGCCCTGGCCGCCCTCGACGTGCCGGTGCGTCGGGACGGAGCGTTCGGCGAGCTCGGGTGGGCGGTTCTCGCGGGCGACGCCGCCGAGATCGGCCGGGAGCTGGCCGGGGTGCGGGCCCGCCTCGCGGCCGCCGTCGGATCGGACCGGCCGGTGCTGGCCGCCGCCGGGCGGGTGGTCGTCGGCGACGGTCAGGACACCGCCGAGACGGCGGCGTCGTTCGCCGAGGCGCGGGCCGTGCTCGCGCTGCTGCGCCACCGCGGGGACGGCGTGCAGCTGCTGCACGCCGAGACCGGGCTGGCCGGGCTGCTGCTGGCCGTCCCGCGGGCGCGGCTGGAGTCGTTCGCCCGCGCCGAGCTCGAGCCACTGCTGGACCGGCCCGAGCTGCTGGCCACGCTCGCCGCCTGGCTGGAGACGAACGGCAGCCGGGCCGCGGTCGCCGCCCGCATCCACATGCACCGCAACTCGGTCGGCTACCGGATGGACCGGGTCCGCGAACTCCTGGGGCTGCACGGGAACCCGCCGGAGCGGATGTGGCGGCTGCACGCCGCCCTCGTCGCCCGCGAGCTGGTGGCGGCGCTCGCGGCCGGCGACGCCTTTCCCGCCGGCGACGTCTTCCTCACCGGGGGAGAAGGCATCGCCGGCGACGTCCTCGTGCCCGGCGATGCCTTCCCACCCGGCGGCCCGGCCGGCCTGACCGGCTACCCGCGGGCCAGCGCGGCGTCCACGAGGGCCTGCGCCTCGGCGAGCACCGAGGCCAGGTGATCGGGGCCGGCGAAGCTCTCGGCGTAGATCTTGTAGACGTCCTCGGTGCCGGACGGCCGCGCGGCGAACCACGCGTCGGCCGTCGCCACCTTCACCCCGCCGATCGGGGCGCCGTTGCCCGGGGCCGCTGACAGCGCCGCGGTCACCTTGCCGCCGGCCAGCGTCGTCGCGCCCAGGGCCTCGGGTGTCAGCGCGGAGAGGATCTTCTTCTGCGCCGGGGTGGCGGGGGCGTCCACCCGCCGGTAGGCGGGGGAGCCGAACCGCCCGGTCAGCTCGGTGTAGAGCACGCCGGGGTCGCGGCCGGTCGTCGCGGTCATCTCGGCGGCCAGCAGGCAGGCGATGACGCCGTCCTTGTCCGTCGTCCACACCCGGCCGTCGCGGCGCAGGAACGACGCGCCGGCGCTCTCCTCGCCGCCGAAGCCGAGCGAGCCGTCGAGCAGGCCGTCGACGAACCACTTGAAGCCGACCGGCACCTCGACCAGCCCGCGCCCGAGATGGGCGGCGACCCGGTCGATCATGCCGGAGCTGACCAGCGTCTTGCCGACCGCGGCGCCCGCCGGCCAGCCGGGCCGGTGCGCGAACAGGTAGGCGATCGCCGTCGCGAGGTAGTGATTCGGGTTGAGCAGGCCGGCGCCGGGGGTGACGATCCCGTGCCGGTCGGCGTCCGCGTCGTTCGCCAGCGCGACGTCGAACGACCCGGCGAGGCGCAGCAGCGAGGCCATCGCGAACGGGGACGACGGGTCCATCCGGATCCGGCCGTCCCAGTCCAGCGTCATGAAGCCGAAGGTCGGGTCGACGGCGGTGTTCACCACCTCGAGGTCGAGCTTGTGCCGCTCGGCGATCTCCTGCCAGTACCGGACGCTCGCCCCGCCGAGCGGGTCGACGCCGATGCGGACCCCGGCCGAGCGGATGGCGTCGAGGTCGACGACGTTCGGCAGGTCCGCCACGTAGGCGCCGACGAAGTCGTGCACGGTCGCCGCCGCCAGCGCCTGGGCGTGCCCAACCCGGGCGACGCCGGCGAGACCGGCCTCGAGCAGCGCGTTCGCCCGGTTCTGGATCGCGCTCGTGGCCGCGGTGTCGGCGGGGCCGCCGTGCGACGGGTTGTACTTGAACCCGCCGTCGGCCGGCGGGTTGTGTGACGGCGTCACGACGATGCCGTCGGCGAGCCCGCCGGCCCGGCCACCGCCCCGGACGGCACCGTGCCCGTTGTGGGCGAGGATCGCGTGCGAGATCACCGGGGTCGGGGTGGCCTCACCCGCCGGCGCGACGCGGACGTCCACCCCGTTCGCGACCAGGACCTCCAGGGCGCTGGCCAGCGCGGGCGCGGACAACGCGTGCGTGTCGACGCCGATGAACAGCGGGCCGTCGACCCCGGCGGCCGCCCGGTGCTCGCAGATCGCCTGCGTGGTGGCCAGGATGTGGTCGGCGTTGAACGAGGCCCGCAGCGCGCTGCCGCGGTGGCCGGACGTCCCGAACGCCACCCGCTGGGCCGGGTCGGCGGGGTCGGGACGCACGTCGTGGTAGGCGGCGAGTAGCGCCTGCGGGTCGATGAGCTCGTCGGGAGCGGCGGGCTGACCCGCACGCGGACTGTTCGGCATGGGCGGGCTCCCTGGATCGTTCGGCTCCCGGCCAGCCTAGTGCCGCGCCCCCCGTCGCCCGGTTGCCGTGGCCTGGCCAGCGGGCGACGGGGCGACGTATCGTGATCGGCATGCCGAGGTCGGCGACCCCGCCGGACGGGGCGAGATGCTCCATCGCGCGCAGCCTCGAGGTGCTGGGCGAGCGGTGGACGCTGCTGGTCGTCCGGGAGGCGTTCCGCGGGCGCACCCGCTTCGCCGAGTTCCGCGACGCCCTCGGCATCGCGACGGACGTCCTGACCGTCCGGCTGCGCACGCTGGTCGACTGCGGCGTGCTGGAGCGTCGGGCGTACCGCGAGCCCGGGTCACGCGAGCGGTACAGCTACCACCTCACCCCGGCCGGTCACGACCTGCGCCTCGTGCTGGGGGCGTTGCAGCAGTGGGGCGACGCCCACCGGCCCTCCGGCCACGGTCCGGCGGTGGTGTACCGCTCCGCGGCGGACGGCGGCGCGGTGCGGGTGGCCTTCGTCGACAGCGTCGGGGCGGAGATCGACGTCCGTGACGTCGTCTCCGCCCCCGGGCCGGGCTGGCCCGGCACCGGCGCCGACCCGGATGCCGGCGCCGACACCGTCGTCGTCCCTGGCCTGGGCGGTGGCCCGGAGGCGGCCCAGGTGGTCGTGAGCGTGCCGGAGGGCCGTCCCCCGGTGGACCGGGATGGTCAGCCCGTCAGCGTGGCCACGGGCTCGCGCGAGGGGTAGAGCTCGGCGAGCGCCGGATAGAGGCCGGTGAGCGGGCCCGACAGCCCCGCCCGGATCTGGGTGCTCGTCTCGTCCGCGAGGACCTCGGCGGCTCCGGCCTCGACGCCGTCCAGCGCGAGCGCCGCGATGGCCGCCGGGTCCGACTTCGGCGCCTGGATGGCGCTGGTCATGTCGGTGTCCATGTAGCCGACGTGCAGCGCCGTCACGGCGACACCCCGTTCGGCCAGTTCCAGCCGTTGGGAGTTCGTCAGCGACCAGGCGGCGCTCTTCGCCGCGCAGTAGCCCCCGTTCGTCGGCGACGCCACCCACGACAGGGCCGACAGGACGTTGAGCACCGCCCCACCGGTCAGCCCCGCCCCACCGCTCAGCCCCGTCCCACCGGTCGGCGCCGCGGCGCCGGCGTCGTCGGCGCGGTGCCGGGCGAGCTGGGGGGCGAAGGCGCGGACGGTGTGCACCGGTCCGAAGACGTGGGTCTCCAGCTCCAGGCGGATGTCGTCGACGTCCCCGGTGAGCACCGAGGCGCCGGTCGAGCTGCCGGCGTTGTTGATCAGGATGTCGACGTCGCCGGTCGCCTCGGCGGCCGCGGCGACCTGGGCCGGGTCGGTGACGTCCAGCCGGATCGGCACCACGCCCGGGGTCCGGACCGACCGCGGGTCGCGCGCGGCCGCGTAGACCTTCGCGGCACCCCGGGCCAGCAGCTCCTCGACGAAGGCCCGCCCCAGCCCCCGGTTCGCCCCGGTCACCAGAACGACTGATCCCCTGATCCTCGCCATCGCCGCGCTCCGTCCCTCGTAGCCCACCAGGCCCCGGCCGGGCGCATGCCCCGCCTGGGCCGGGACGTCGCCGATGTCCGGCCGTCCCTGTTGGATCACCGTAGGGCTCTGGGTTGGAAACTGCAACTCAGCTGGGTAGTGACGCAGGACATCCCGCCGCGGGCGCTGTGGACGAGGCGCGACGACTTTGCGCGGAGTTAGTGTCCCCACGTGCGACTGGGCGTGATGGGCGGGACGTTCGATCCCGTCCACAACGGGCACCTGGTCGCGGCCAGCGAGGTCGCGGCGCTCTTCGACCTGGACGAGGTCGTCTTCGTGCCGAGCGGGCGACCGTGGCAGAAGGTCGACCGGGAGGTCTCCGCCGCCGAGGACCGCTACCTGATGACCTTCCTGGCGACGGCGGAGAACCCGCGGTTCACCGTCAGCCGCATCGACATCGAGCGCAGCGGCCCGACGTACACCATCGACACGCTGCGGCACCTGCGCGGGCAGCGGTCGGGCGACGAGCTGTTCTTCATCACCGGCGCGGACGCCCTCGCCCAGATCTTCACCTGGCGGGACCACACCGAGCTCTTCGGGCTGGCGCACTTCATCGGCGTGACCCGGCCGGGCTACCACCTGCGCCGCCACTCCAGCCTGCCCGACGAGGCGGTCAGCCTGCTCGAGGTGCCGGCGCTCGCGATCTCCTCCTCGGACATCCGCCAGCGGGTCGCCCGGGCCGCCCCCATCTGGTACCTGACCCCGGACGGCGTCGTCCGCTACATCGCCAAACGCGGGCTGTACGACCCCCGGTCGGCCGTCGGCCCGCCCCCCGTCGACCCCGGGTGACCGAGCCCGCCGACCCGCGCCCGGGGAACATTTGACCCGATCGCGGGATGGATGTTCGCCGACACTCCCGTGGGTGTGTCACGCTTGATGCGGCCGTCCGACAGCGGGCGGCCGGCGCGCCCCCGCCGGGGTGCTCCGATCGGGCGGTACCAGCGCCTGGCCGGGCGTCCCGCCAGGGCGCGAACCTACCTGCTTTGGAGACCGACCAGCGTGACCGCTTCGCCGCGAGCCACCGAGCTCGCCCTCGCCGCCGCCCAGGCCGCCGCCGACAAGATCGCCCAGGACATCCTCATCCTGGACGTGAGCGAGCGGCTGACGATCACCGACTGTTTCGTCATCGCGTCGGCCGAGAACGAGCGGCAGGTCAAGGCCGCCGTCGACGAGATCGAGGAGAAACTGCGGGCGATGGGGGCGAAGCCGTTGCGCCGCGAGGGCGAGCGTGAGGGCCGGTGGGTCCTGCTCGACTTCGCCGACATCGTCGTGCACGTGCTGCGCGCCGAGGAGCGGGTCTACTACAGCCTCGAGCGGCTGTGGAAGGACTGCCCGGTCATCCCGTTCGAGGACGCCTCGGTCGGTGCCGGGGTGGCCGCGGTGGCGGCCGGCGGCGTCGCGGCCGCCGGTGGCACGGCGGGTACGGGTGGTGCGGCGGGAGCCGGTACGGCAGAGCCGCGGTGAGGCTGCTGCTCTGGCGGCACGGGCGGACGTCCTGGAACGACGCGGGGCGTTTCCAGGGGCACGCCGATCCGCCCCTGGACGCGACCGGCCAGCGGCAGGCCGAGCTGGTGGGCCCGGTGATCAGGGCCCTCAACCCTGAGCTCGTGGTCTCCTCGGACCTGCGGCGCTGCCAGGAGACCGCGGCGCGGATCGGCCTGCCGGTCCGCGCCGACGCGCGGCTGCGCGAGATCGACCTGGGGGCGTGGTCCGGGCTTACCGGCGCCGAGGCCGCCGCCCGCTTCCCCGCCGAGGACGCCGCCTGGCGTCGCGGCGAGGACGTCCGCCGCGGCGGCGGCGAGACGTACGCGGAGGTCGGCGCGCGCGCCGGCGCCGTCCTCGACGACCTCGTCGCCGAGGGCGTGCCGGCCACCGCCGGCGGCCTCGTCGTGTTCGTGCTGCACGGGGGGACGGCCCGCTCGCTCATCGGGCAGGCCCTCGGCGTGCCCGCCCAGAACTGGTGGGTCTTCGGCCCGCTGGCCAACTGCCGCTGGTCGCTGCTGCGGCGCGAGCCGGGCGGGTTCCGGCTGGTGGAGCACAACACCGGGCCCCTGGCCACAGGTGCCGCGGGGCCTGATAAAGTCGTCAGCGTCGGACCGGGGAGCACCGCTTCCCACCCGCCAGCCGAGGCGATTCTGCCGATGCAGGAGGCCCCGACGGCAAGCGACACGGAACCTGTACACTCGCAGACGCAGCCGGCAAACGGTTGAGGCGGCGAGTACCGGTTGCAGTCGAGTAGGATATAATTAGTACGTAGCAATCTAGTACGTATCAATATGGGGCTGTGGCGCAGTCTGGTAGCGCATCACACTGGCAGTGTGAGGGTCAGGGGTTCGAATCCCCTCAGCTCCACAAAAATAGTTTCGTAAAAAATTGAAAAACCTAACGCTGCTCGGGTAGATCTCGGGCAGCGTTTCTGTTTCGGGGCATGATCGGCACCGCGTGCGAGTGTGAGCGTCAATCCGATCGAACCGGGTCTGTAGCCATGGGCGAGCTGGTGTGCGGACTTCCAGCTGTACCAGCGTGTCGACGTCGCAACGGGTCGATGCTTCCGGCCGCGCCACTCCTACATGAGGCCTCGGCGTAGGCGGCGGGTGTCTCACCATCCCGGATCGGTCAGCTCCTGCCGCAGCGCACGCGGAACCATGGTCGGAGGATCTCAGGGCCGCCACGGAGCCCGCGGGCGAGCCGTGGGACGCGGAGGGCCCGCCAAGGAAGTTCCCCGGCGGGCCCCGCGCCTTCCGGAACTGCTGCGTCACCACTCTGGCGCCAGGTCGGCCGGCCTCTCCGCGGTCGCGCGGGCAGCGAGGGAGATCGGGATCCAAGGTCGTCGGGTCAGGGCCGGAAGCTGGCTCTGTACTGCGTCGGCGTCCGGCCCGTCAGGTCCCGGAACGCGGCGTTGAACGCGGACAGGGAGGTGTAGCCCGTGGCGAACGCGATGGTGGTCACCGGGGCGTCGCCGGCGGCGAGTTCCTCGATCGCGCGCAACACCCGCATGCGGCGCAGGACGATCCGCCAGGTCATGCCGGTCTCCGCCTCGAAGCGCCGTGCCAGCGATCGCGGTGTGAGGCCCACCTGGTGGGCGATGTCCTCGAAGCGGACCTCCTCGCCGAGCCGTTCCCTGGTCAGACGCAGGGCGCGGCGCAGTTCCGGCGATCGTCCCGCGGGTACGACGACCGGGCCCGGCTGCTCGGCGAGCCGCCAGGCGACCGCGGCGAGCGCGTTGAACAGGGTCTCGGCATATGCCGTGAGGGGTTCGGCGCTCTCGTTCCACCCGCCGCACGCGGTCACCAGGGCGCGGGCCAGGGGGGTGAGGTCGAAGACCGCCAGCGGTGCTGGAGGCGCCGGGACGAACGCGGTGTCGAACAGGACCGACGCGGTCGTGACCGGCTGCGGGATGCTCACCCTTATCGGCTGCCCTGCCTCGATCAGCGCGGCGCGGGCCGGCGGCAACAACCACGCCTGCCCCTGTGCCTCCAGCCGGAGGGCCCCGGCGGAGGCGCAGAGCAGGTAGTGGCGGTCCGCGCAAAGATCGCTGTCGGGCTCCGGTGCGAACGTCCGCACGAAGCTGTACGCCTTGCGGGTCATCGACAGCCTCGCACGGGCCGATCACAGGAGCCGCCCGCGAGGCCGCTCAGGCGACCGCCTCCAGCAACTCGGCGTGGAATCGTCGGCTCACCGGCGCGCCGGTCATGATCGGGCGAAGGGCCGTGCCGGAGCGGGCGAAGGAGCCCGACCCGAGATATCCGACGAACGACGCCTGGTCTTCCCACTCGTGGACCACGGTGATCCGGGTGTCGTCCTCGCGCGAGGCGTAGACCCTGAACGCGACATTGCCCGGCATGGAACGGATCCGGTCACGCTCGTTGTCGAGGTGGGCGAGGGCGGCCGGACGGTCGATGGCGGCTGTACTGAAATCGAGGATGGCGATGAGCACGAGACCTCCTGGAGCGGTCGGTGACCGCAGTGGACGGGACAACCCGATCCTCGGGCGACGCCCGCCCCTCGGCCTCCGCCAGCCGGACGTGTTCACGCTCCCATCGGACAGGACCACTCCGCACCACTGGCCTGCCCAACCCGCGTTGCCGTGACGCTGCGCGCAGATCATGTGGTGCCCGGCGTCGTCGGTGAGGACGGCCTCTGTCTCGCTCACCGTGACGCGGGCCCTCCCCGGCGCGGGCTCCCGGTACGGTGATGAACGCCCTCCCGGAAGAATGCAACCCGCGAACGGTGGACACGTTACGGACACCTGCTCAATGGTGGGGCGGGTGAAGGTCGGTCCCATATAGTGACGACAGGATGAACAGCTATTCTGTCGGCGCCGCTTCACTCGACGCCGCATCACTCAACATCGCTTCGGCCCACACCGTTTCGGCCCGCGGCAGCAGGAGATCTGGTTGCCGGGCGGCCCTGGACGAGGCACGCGGTGTTCTCGGCTTCGACTCGCCGAAATGTACCTGTGTCGACGAGTCGGAGCATTCGGCGCGCATAGCGCTCGCCGTACGCGACCTCGATGGCCAGGGCGTCCTGCGGCTGGCGCTGCGCGCCATCGCCGATCGGGTACACCCCAGAAGGACAACCCGTGCCTGAGACGCCGTCCGTCGCCGCCCTTTCCGGTGCCGCGGGTGCCGGTATCGGCGGTATTACCCCCGGAATCCTCGGAACGGGGCCGGCCTGATGCCCGAGCACACCCTTTCGGTCACCCTCACCGCCCCGACGAGCGACAGTCTCGACGCGCTCGTCACCGCGGCCGACGTCGCGCTGATCGCCGCGGGCTGGGCCGTCGGGGGGAGCGCCGTGAAGGTCGCGTGCGAGTGCACCTGGCCCCGGGACACCAATCTGGCCGAGCCCGGCCGCCTGGGCCTGTTCGGCACCGTGGTCTACGTAGTGGCGGCCCTCATCGTGGCCCTGGGCATCCTGCGCGGGTCCGGGGTCCTCTAAGGCCGGCGCGCCCGTCCGTCGTTCGGGTGCCCCGCGGCGGGCGGGCGTGGCCGGTGACCAGGTGAAACATCGTCTTGTGTGGCAATTCGGTACGTACCTGACGGTGCGGTGCCATGATGACCCGAATATCTGCCGGACGACCGTCGGCCTTCTCGTCGTTCGGTCGGTGCGGGGTGCGCGCGCGACGAGGCGTCCCTCATCACGGCGGACTCACGTCAATGCGGCAGTCGGTTTTCCTGACTGTCAGCAAGGGGGTCGGTCATGGCACGTTGGGCGCGCGCCCGCCGCGGAATCCTGGGTACGGCCGTCGTCGGTGTCCTCGCCGCCGCATTACCGGTGGCGGCCGGGCTGTCGGCCGCATCGGCGGTCGGTGTCAACAACACCTCCACCAATGCCGTCATCGTCTGGGACCGCAATGCGCAGACCGCGATCTGGGATGTGGCCGGCCAACAGCCGCAGGTCCAGGCGCGCAGCTTCGCGATGGTGCACGGAGCCGTTTACGACGCGGTGAACGCGATCGCCGGGCGGCCTTACCAGCCCTATCTCCTCGCCCCGCGGACCAGTGGGCGCGAGTCGACGGACGCCGCCGTCGGGACCGCCGCCTTCCAGGTGCTCAGCTCCCTGTTCCCGGCTCAGCAGCCGCGGCTGCGGGCGCAGTACGACGAGTGGATGGCGAACCTGCCCGACAACGCGGCGAAACGGAGCGGGACCGCGGTGGGCGACCAGACCGCCGCGGCGATGATCAGTGCGCGGCGGAACGACGGGGCCTTCGGGAATCAGACCTGGCCGGTGGGCACCCAACCCGGTCAATGGCGGCCGACCCCGCCCACCTTCGCCTCCGACACGGCCTGGGTGGCGAACCTCAAGCCGTTCCTGATTCCGAGCGCGTCGATGTTCCGTTCGGCCGGCCCGCCGGCGCTGACCTCCGCGCAGTACGCCCGGGACATCAACGAGGTCAAGGCGATCGGCGCGGTCAACAGCACGACCAGGACGCTCGACCAGACCCAGGCGGCGATCTGGTGGCACGACCGGCACCTGGGGGAATGGGAGATCAAGCGCCAGCTCGCCACGAGCCGCCACCTGAACACCCTGCAGACAGCCCGCATGTTCGCGATGGTCGACCTCACCGAGGCGGACGCGACCACAGCCTGCTTCAACGAGAAGGCGGCCTGGACGTCCTGGCGGCCGGTCACCGCGATCCAGCTGGCCGACACCGACGGCAACCCGGCCACCACGGCCGACCCGAACTGGCTGCCGCTGCTCGTCACCCCGCCGCACCCCGACTTCACCTCCGGGCACACCTGCTTCACGACGGCGAGCATGTCGACGCTGGCCTTCTTCTTCGGACGGGACGACATCCCGTTCAGCGCCTACAGCGCCGATTCGGGCACCACCCGTCACTTCCGCGGGTTCTCCCAGGCCATCGCCGAGGTGATCGAAGCCCGGGTCTGGGGTGGTATCCACACCCGGTCGGCCGACGTGGAGGGCGCGAAGATCGGTGCCAAGGTGACCGCGTACGCGACCAGGAACTACTTCCGCCCGCGGAGCTGACCGGCCCGGGGTGCCGCCGAACCCGGTCCTGGGCCCGGCGGCACCCGCTCACGGGTGCGCGAGGTCAGCTGACGGCGGCCGGTGCCGTGCTGTCGGTCGGTTCCGTCGGTTCCGTGTCGGCGGCCGGCCCGGCGGCCGTGGCGGGCGTGGCGGTGGCCGGTGCGGCGCCGTGGACGTCCACGTGCGGCATGATCCGGTCGAGCCAGCCGGGCAGCCACCAGTTCGCGCGGCCGAGCAGGGCCATGGTGGCGGGCACCAGGACCAGCCGGATGATGGTCGCGTCGACCAGCACCGCGACGGCCATCCCGACACCGACCATCTTCACCGTGACGTCCGGGTCGAGGGCGAAGCCGGCGAAGACCGCGATCATGATCAGGGCGGCGGAGCTGATGACCCGGCCGGTGGCGGCGAGGCCGCGTACGACGCTGCCGTGCGGGTCACCGGTGGCGAGGTAGTCCTCCCGGATGCGGGAGAGCAGGAACACCTCGTAGTCCATGCTCAGCCCGAACAGCACGGTGAACATCAGCACGGGCAGCCAGCTCGACATCGGCACGCTGTGCGGGAGGCCGAGCAGCTCGGCGCCCCAGCCCCACTGGAACACCGCGGTCACCACGCCGTAGGCGGCGGCGATCGAGAGCATGTTCATGACCGCGGCCTTCAGCGCGACCACCGGTGAGCGGAACACGACCGTCAGCAGCAGCAGCGACACGGCGACGACGAAGCCGACCACCCACCACAGCCGGTCGGAGAGCAGGCCGGACAGGTCGGTGAAGACCGCCGTCATCCCGGTGATCTCGATGCCCGGCGGCAGGACGTCGGCGCGCAGATGGCGGACCAGGTCGGCGGCCCGCTTGTCGCTCGGTGCGACGGCGGGCGTCACGAAGACCACCGCGGCGTTCCCGCTCGGTGAGGTCACCGGCGGGGCGACGGCCGCGACGTCGGGCGTCGCCCTGATGCGGTTCACCAGCCCGGGGAGGCCGGCGGCGGGAACCTCGCGCAGGTCCACCGCGAGCATCAGCGGGCCGTTCGCGCCGGGGCCGTACTCGGCGGCGACCAGGTCGTAGGCGCGTCGCTGGTAGGTGGACTCCGGCTGGCTGCCGGCGTCCTGCGGCCAGGTGCGCATCCCGAGGACGGGTGCGGCGAGCAGCAGCAGGAGCAGCAGGGCGCCGAGCGCCCAGGGAAGGGGCCGGCGTCCGATCCGGCCGGCCCACGCGGCGGTGAGAGTCCGCCGCGCCGGGGCGCTGGGTGTCGGGGAGTCGGGCGTCGCGGCGCCCGGCGTCGCGGCGCCGGCGGTGAGCGCTGTGCGGCCCCGGCGGCCCAGCAGCCGTGTTCCGGCGAGGCCGCACAGCGCGGGGACGAGGGTGAGCGCGGTGACGACCACGGTCACGACCACGGCCGCGGTGGTGAAACCGGTGGTCACGTAGGTGTTCAGCCCGACCAGCCGCAGCCCCGTCAGGGAGAGCACGACGGTCACCCCGGCGAACAGCACGGACACCCCGGCGGTGCCGTTGGCGCGGGCGGCGGACTCCCGCACGGGCAGGCCGGCCCGCAGGCCCTCGACATGCCGGGTGATCAGCAGGAGGGCGTAGTCGATGCCGACCCCGATGCCGATCATCGAGGCGAGCGTCGGGGCGATGGTGCTGACGTCGGTGCCGGCCGCGATGAGGGTGATGCCGGCGCTGCCGATGCCCAGGCCGATGAGCGCCACCGCCAGCGGCACCCCGGCCGCGACGATCGAACCGAACGCGACCAGCAGGATGACCAGGGCGAAGCCGACACCGACCGCCTCGGCCCGACCGTTGACCTCCTGGATGTTCTCGGCGACCTGACCGCCGAACTCGGCGGTGACACCCGCGTCGGTGGCCGGCCGGGCGGCCTCGACGAGGTCGTCGACCGCGTCGCTGCCGCCCAGGTCGGTGACGGGCCGGTCGTACTGGACGTTGATGAGCGCGGTGTCACCGTCGGTGGAGGGCCGCGGCGGGCTGACCAGGATGACGTCGGGCACCTTGGCGAGCCGGGCGGAGACGGCCGCGGTGAGCGCCGGGTCGAGCCGGCGGCCGTCGGCGGTGTGCAGCACGACCCGGGCCTGCGCCTCGGCCAGCACCGGGAACTCGGCGCGGAGCAGGTCGGTTCCCCGTTGCGACGCGGTGCCCGGGGCGTCGTAGTCGTCGTGGGGCTCGCCGCCCCAGGCCACGGCCAGCACGGATGCCACGACGAGCGCGGCGACCCACGCGCCGATCACCCGCCAGGGCCGGCCGGCGGCCAGCCATCCCACCCGGTACAGGAACCCGGACATGTCTCCTCCTCGGTGAGCGGCCGGTGCGGCCGGTTGGCGGGCGCCACAGTGCGCCGCGCTTCCACATCCGCGACGACGGCGGACTGGCCGACTGTGACATCCAGGTGTGGTCGGATGTGTCGTCTCCGCGACGTACGTTCCGCTACGTCACGAAACCGACGTCAAAGCGTGGCTTCGCCGTCGGCGCGAGCCGGTGTCGTCCACGCCGGCCTTTGGCGCCGGCGCAACCGGTGACGTCCGCATGGGTCGGGCCGCCGTCGTAGGCGTCGGTATTCTGCTGATCGGCGAACGATGCTGTTCCCAAGAGCGAGAGTGTGGTTCTACAGTTGGCGGGTGCCACGGCAGTGGCCACAGGCCGAGGAGGAACCATGCCGGTGAGCAAGCCGAGTGAATTACCCGTGGGCGGCGGCGGGCGCTGGCCGTTGACGGGATTCCGCTCCGCCCAGTGGGGGGACATGGAGGTCGGCTACACGGCCACCGGGCCACTCGACTGCACCAAGGGCTACATCGGCCTGCCCGGCGGCGTCTGCCAGTGCCCGCACTACGGTTACATGTTCAGTGGCAGGCTGCGCTGTGTGTACCCGGGTACCGACTGGCCGGACGAGGTCGCGGTGGCCGGCGAGGCGTATTTCTTCCCGGCCGGCCATGTGCTCATCTATGAGGAGCCGAGCGAGGTGCTCGAACTCAATCCCGCCGCCGCGCTCCAGAAGCTGATCGACCATTTCGAGGCGATGGCGGCCAGCGGTGGGTTCACCAAGGACGACGGCTGACCCGGCCGCCCCCGAGGACGCCCGGACGCCCGCGTACCAGGGCGTCCGGGCGCAGCCGCCGGCCCTGCCCCGGTGGTCGGAACGAGACACGAGAGAACGAGAAGCCCTTTCCATGAAAGACGACGACTCGGGTGCCGCCGCCCCGCGGAGCGGAACCGCCGCCGCCAGGCCGGTGCCGGCCGGCGCGGACGCTGGTCCGGCCGTCCAGGTGAATCCGGGTAACGTCTCGGCCGTGTCCTGGGCTGAGCGCGCCGCCGACCGGTCGCCGTCCGTGCAGCGGTCGAGATCACGCAGCATGCGACAGATGAAGGTCATCGTCGCCGCGGCCAAAAGGCTGATCGGGCAGAAAGGGGCCTCCTTCACGACGCAGGAGCTCGTGAAGGAGGCCGGCGTCGCGATGCAGACCTTCTACCGCCACTTCGAGGGGAAGGACCAGCTCCTCATGGCGGTCATCGAGGAACTGGTCACCGATCAGGCGCTGCGCTACGAGCAGGACGCCCGCGACCTGCCGGACCCGGTCGCCCGCCTGCGCCGTCACATCAGGGCGGTGCTCGGCTCGCTCGACGCCAGCGGGGACGAGAGCTCCGGGC
This sequence comes from Parafrankia discariae, assembly GCF_000373365.1. Classification (NCBI taxonomy): domain Bacteria; kingdom Bacillati; phylum Actinomycetota; class Actinomycetes; order Frankiales; family Frankiaceae; genus Parafrankia; species Parafrankia discariae. The sequence continues at coordinate 435,833 of NZ_KB891102.1, read as the reverse complement.
CCCGTTTCATCACCGCGGAGCACTGGCGCCTGCACCAGCTGTACCCGCAGGAGATGGCGCAGGCCACGCAGCCCTTCGCCGACCTCGTGGCACGCGAGATCCGGGCGGCGCGTGACGCCGGCCTGCTGGCCCCGCAGGACGTCGAGCGCGACGCCGCGCTGGTCGCCCGACTCGTCATGTCCGTCTACCATCACTACGCTTTCGCGGCCGCTCCCGAGCCCGCGGAGGTGATCGCCGATCATCTCTGGGCGTTCTGCCTGACGGGGCTCGGCGGTGACCTGGGGGGTGACCTGGGCGGCCATCCAGACGGCGGCGGTCGGCCGGCGCGGCCGGCGCGGCCGGTCAGGCGTCCGCCCGCTTCATGAGCTCGGCCAGCGGGAGAGTCCCGGCCGAGCGGGAGGGGCGTGGCCGTGAAGGTGCTGGTGGTGGGTGGAACCGGGCCGACCGGACCGCACATCGTGCGAGGTCTGCTCGGGCGGGGGCACGACGTCACGATCTTCCATCGGGGAGCCCACGAACCGCCGGAGCTCGCTGACGTCGAGCACCTCCACGGCGATCCGCACTTCCGGGAGTCGATCGACGAGGCGCTCGGTTTACGCGAGTTCGACGTCGTCCTGGCCATGTACGGGCGGATGCGACATCTCGCGCCGGCGCTCGCCGGGCGGTGCGGCCAGTTCGTCGGCATCGGCGGTGTGCCGGTCTACCAGGGGTTCTTTCCCGGTGACGGGACGCGCCGGCTGCCGATCCCGGTCACCGAGGACCACCCGGTCGTCCAGGAGCGCTCCGACGACCCGGCCGTCCGGTTCTCCCGGCGGTTGGTCGACGCCGAGGCGGCGGCGTTCGCGCACCACCCGGGCGCCACGCTGTTCCGTTTCCCGATGCTCTACGGGCCGAACAACGCCCGGCCGGCCGAGTGGTCGATCGTGCGGCGCGTGCGCGACGGGCGTCCGCACCTGATCCTGCCGGACGGCGGATCCCAGATCCACACCCGCTGCGCGGCGCGCAACGCGGCGGCGTTCGTGCTCGCCGCGGTCGACCGCCCGCGGGCCGCCGCCGGCCAGATCTACAACGCCGGTGATCCCACCGACTGGTCGCTGCGGCAGTGGGTCGAGCTGATCGTCCGCCTGATGGGCGCGGATCTGGAAGTGGTGGCGCTGCCGCGGGAGATCGCCGTCGAGGCCACGACCACGCTGCTGCCGCTGGGGGGCACGACGACCGAGCACTGCGTCCTGAGTACCGAGAAGGCGCGCCGCGAGCTCGGCTGCGAAGCGGTGGTCGACCCGGTCCAGGCGGTCGAGGAGCTCCTGGCGTGGTACGCCGAGCGACCCGACTTCGACGTCAGCACCAGCCCGTCGTTCACCGACCGGTTCGACTACCCGACCGAGGACGCCCTGATCGCCGAGTACCGCTCCGCCGTCGACCGGGTGCGCTCGGCCGTCGACCAGTACGCCGCGCCGCCGGTGCACAGCATGCCGCACCCGACCCAGCCCGGAAAGGTGGACCATCGTGGCCGCTGACCTGCCCGAAGACGCACGGGACGGCCTGGTGGACCGCGTCGTCGTGGTCACGGGGGGAGCCAGCGGGATCGGCCGCGCGAGCGTGCGGCGCTTCCTCGCCGCCGGGGCGCGGGTGGTCTTCGGCGACGTGAACGAGGCGAACGCCCGGCTGCTGCTCGACGAGGTCGCCGACCCGGCCCGGCTCCGTTTCGAGCGGGCGGACGTCGCCGACGAGGCGGAGGTCGCCGCGCTCGTCGCCGCGGCCGTCGAGCGGTTCGGGCGCCTCGACGTCATGTTCAACAACGCCGGGGTCGGCGGGGCGTTCGGCCCGCTCACCGAGCTCGACGTCGCCGACTGGGACCGCACCTTCGGCGTGATCAGCCGCGGGATGTTCCTCGGGACGAAGCACGCCGCCCGCGCGATGATCGCCCAGGGCGGCGGCGGGTCGATCATCAACAACTCCTCGGTCGCCGGAGTCGGCGGTGGCGGCGGCCCGACCGCGTACTCGGCGGCCAAGGCCGCGGTCATCAACTTCACCTGCAACGCGGCCGTGGAGCTGGCGGCGCACCGGATCCGGGTCAACGCGATCTGCCCCGGCCTCGTCGACACGCCGCTGGTCATGGGGCGCGACGAGGCGGCCATCCGGGCCCGGATGGCGACCTTCCAGCCCTGGCCCGACCTGGGCCGGCCCGAGGACATCGCCGGCGTCGTGCTCTTCCTCGCCGGTCCGGACAGCGCCTTCCTGACCGGGGAGGCGATCCGGGTCGACGGCGGGATGGTCGCCTGGGGCCCGCGGATGACCGACACCTCCGACCCCCGGGGGGTGACCCGCCGGTTCACCGGGTTCACCGAGGGCTCGACCGGCCGTCCACCGAGCAGACGCCCCCTGGACGGCGCCGGCGCCTGAGGCCGGCCGGCGTCCCGTCAGAGACCGAAGGCCCCGCCCTCGACGAGGCTGGTCAGGCCGATGGTCACCAGGGCCGGCGGCAGCGGCACGTGCCCCCAGCGGCTCAGCGCGCGGGCGAAGAACAGCGCCAGCACCAGGATGCCGTCGATGTTGGTGACGGCGAACAGGCCGATCGCCGTCCCGACGGTGCCCGGGTTCATCCGGTCGCGACGGTCGGGGTGAACGGCACCGGCCGGCCGTACCGGGCGGGTTCCCGGCCGCCGCGGGCGGTTCGTCACCGTTGTGACGTGGTTCGCGGCGCCCGCGGGAAGCGAGTGACCCGACGGGATGGGCCGCAGGTCGCGAGCGGCTCGGGGCCTTTACACCCCGATCGGCCGGGATGGCTACTCTACGATGCCGTTGTGACGCGCCGCGCGTCCAGGATCGCGGCTCCACCCTGGGAATATTGCTCAGTGACTACTGCGCGCCCACCACGGAGTGGCGGAGTGGGCTGGGGGTTCCGGGTTCTGGTCACGTAACGTGTTCGAACCTGTACCACTCAACATCGAGAATAGATGGCCTGACGCTGACGTTGCGCCCTCGCCGAGGAGACGATCGTGCACGCCGAGCACCACGAGCCAAGAAAACAGCCGTCGTCGGTGGCGCCTGCCCCGACCGCGCTGCCCTATCCGTCCGAGATCGACTCGGATCACCCCACCCCGGTCCGCTCCGGCGGCACCGCCCCCGGCGGCACCGGGCCTCCCGCGCCCGGTGGTCCAGCCGGTCGCATCCTCCGGCGGACCTGGCGCCACGATCTTGAGGCGTCCGTCGTCGTCTTCCTGGTGGCGCTTCCGCTCTCGCTGGGCATCGCGGTCGCCTCGGGCGCCCCGGTGGTCGCCGGCATCATCGCGGCGGTCGTCGGCGGCGTCGTCGCCGGCGCCGTCGGCGGAGTCCCGCTGCAGGTCTCCGGCCCGGCGGCCGGCCTCACCGCCGTAGTGGCCGAGATCGTGGCCACGCACGGCTGGCGGACCGCCTGTTTCGTCACCGCCGCCGCGGGCCTGGTGCAGATCCTGTTCGGCCTGAGCCGGGTCGCCCGCGCGGCCCTGGCGATCTCACCCGCGGTCGTGCACGGCATGCTCGCCGGCATCGGCCTGACCATCGTGATCGGGCAGATCCACGTCGTGCTCGGCGGCACCGCCGGCTCGACCGCCTGGCACAACCTCATCGTCCTGCCCGGCGAGATCGCGTCGCCGGCTGTCCCGGCGGCGGCGCTGCTCGGCATCGCGACCATCGCGCTGACCGTCGTGTGGACGCGGCTGCCCCGGCCGGTGTCCGCCATCCCGGCACCGCTGGCCGCGGTGTCGCTGGTGACCGCGGCGTCGCTGCCGTTCGACGTCCCGCGGGTCGCCCTGCCCGACGACCTGCTGGGCGCGATCGCCCTGCCCGAGCTGCCCGCCGGCGGTGAGTGGGGCGCGATCACGCTGGCCGTGCTGACGGTCGCCCTGGTCGCGAGCATCGAGTCGCTGCTGTCGGCGGTCGCCGTGGAGGCGATGCACTCCGGCCCGCGCGGCGACCTCGACCGCGAGCTGCTCGGCCAGGGTGCCGCGAACACGGTCTCCGGCCTGCTCGGCGGGCTGCCGGTCACCGGCGTCATCGTCCGCAGTTCGACGAACGTCCGCGCCGGCGCCCGCACCCGCGCCTCGGCGATCCTGCACGGCCTGTGGATGGCCGGCTTCGCGCTGCTGCTGGCACCGCTGGTGGGGCGCATCCCGCTCGCCGTGCTCGCCGGGCTGCTGGTCGTCATCGGCCTGCGCCTCGTCGACCTCGCGCACATCCGCGCGATCGCCCGCCACGGCGAGCTCGCGATCTACCTGACGACGGTCGTCGGCGTGGTGCTGCTCAACCTGCTCGAGGGCGTCCTGATCGGGATCGCCACCGCCCTGCTGCTCGCGCTGCGCCGGACGCTGGTGGCACCGGTCCACGTGCACCCGCCCACCGACCCCGGCGCGCCGTGGCGGGTCGTCGTCGAGGGCGCGCTGACCTTCCTGTCCCTGCCCCGGCTGTCCCGCCGGCTCGCCGAGGTGCCCGCCGGGGCGTCCGTCCGGCTCGACCTGGCCGTCGACTACCTCGACCACGGCGCGCACAAGATGCTGGACGACTGGATCGCCGAGCGGCACCGCGCCGGTGCCACGGTGACCGTCGACGAGGTGGGGGCCGCGCCGCTGGCCATCCCCACCGTCGCGGCCCGGCCCCGTGGGGGGCGGCTGTCCAGGAGCCTGTTCGGGGGACGCTCCACCGGCCGGCACGCCCGGTCGGCGCGGCCGCCGCGCTGGCTCGCGCCCTGGTCGGACTGGCAGCACGGTCAGCTCCACGACCGCCAGCACCTGCTCAACGGCGTGGACGAGTTCCACCGCCGGACAGCCCCGATGATCGAGCCGTTCCTCACCGAGCTGACTGCGGGGCAGCGGCCGTCCACCCTGTTCATCACCTGCAGCGACTCGCGGCTCGTGCCGAACGTGATCACCAGCAGTGGCCCGGGGGACCTGTTCACCGTGCGCACGCCGGGCGCGTTCGTCCCCGGCCCGCAGGCGGTCGGTGACTCGACCCTGGCCGCGATCGAGTACGCCGTCGAGGTGCTCCGCGTTCGGACCATCGCCGTCTGCGGACACTCCGGCTGCGGCGCGGTCGCCGCCCTGCTCGACCGGGGCACCCCGGGGCACAGCACCAGCGTCGGCCCGCTGCGCAACCTGGAGGCCTGGCTGCGCCACGGCGAACCGGCGCTGGCCCGCGCGGTCCGCGACGCCGGTGGACTCCCGCCGGAGCCCGACGAGCTGAGCCGGGTCAGCGTCGCGCAGCAGCTCGTCGCGCTGCGCGGGCTGTCCGTGGTGCGCCGCGCCGAGGCGGAGGGCCGGCTGCACCTGGTCGGCATGTGGTTCGACATCGCCACGGCGCGCGCGATCGTCCTGGACGAGTCGACCGACCGGTTCGAGATCCCGACCGGCAGTGTCGTCCCGGCGCTGGAGAGCGGACAGCGGCTGGCCGACGCCACTCGCGGCTGACCGCGTCGCCGGTCGGCCCCACCCCGCCCGCCGGCTCGCCCGGCCCCGGCCCCGACTTGCCGGCTCGGGTTCCGCTCCAGGACAGAAGCTGTCCGCAAGGGTTCCTATCGTCGGCTCCACAGTCATCCGGCGAGCAGTCACCGGCGAGCAGAGGTGGGAACCATGAGCAGCACCGTGGACGTCGAGAGCGGGCCCGAGACCGGCACCGCGACCGGCACCGTGACCGAGACCGAGGTCGACCTGGGCACCGACCCCGACACGGTCGACGAGGCCGGCGGCGGTGCCGCCGAGGGCGGGACCGTCGGCGAGAAGGAGGATCTGCTCACGACGCTGGCGAAGCACCGGGACTTCCTGCGCTACACCGTCCGTGACCTGACCGACGAGCAGGCGGCCCGGCGCACCACCGTCAGCGCGCTGTGCCTCGGCGGGCTGATCAAGCACGTGACGGCGGCCGAGCGCTCCTGGACCGACTTCATCGTCAGCGGCGTTCAGAGCGGGGACCCCGAGAACTGGATGAAGCAGCACCAGATGCTGATGGGAGACACCTTGACCGGGCTGCTCGCCGACTACGAGGCGACGGCCGAGCGGACCAGGGAGGTCGTCGAGTCGCTGCCCGACCTCGGCCTGACCCGGCCGCTGCCCGAGGCCCCGTGGTTCGAGCCGGGGGCGAGTTGGTCGATGCGGCGCGTCCTGCTGCACATCATCGCCGAGACGTCGCAGCACGCCGGCCACGCGGACATCATCCGGGAGAGCCTCGACGGCAGCCGCACCATGGGCTGAGCGGCGCCGGGCGGGCCGCCGGCGCCGGGCGGCGCCCGGTCACTCGGTGAGTTCCGCCCGGGCGAGCGCCACCCGCTCGAGGTGGCCGTTCATCTCGGCGCGAAAGGCCGCGAGCCGGCCGATCTTCTCGTCGATCTCGTCCCTGAGCTGGGTGTACGCCTCCTCGGCGTCGTCGAGGAGCTGGGCCCGCTCGACAGCGTCGGACGAGGCGCGGTAGTCCACCCGGACCCGGGCCAGCCGGTCCTCGTGCCCGAGCATGATCCGGATCTCGTCGAGGTTGAAGCCGAGCAGTTCCTGCAGCTCACGGATCCGGCGCACCCGGGCCAGGTCGGCGTCGGCGTACAGCCGGTTCCCGCCGGTCGTGCGGCCGGACGGGGTGAGCAGCCCGACCTCCTGGTAGTACCGCAGCGAGCGGACCGAGACGCCGAGCTCCCGAGCGGCCTGGCCGATCGCGTAGAGGCCGGACTCGGCGGCGGGCGTGGTCGGGCCGGGCGCCTCCGGGTCGGACCCGTCCGGGGCGGTCGCCCCCGGAGCGGGTGCCTGCGGGGCGGGTCCCGTCAGCGCGGGCCCGCCCCGGACGGGCCCGCCCGGTTCCGGCGCGGACCGGGTCTCGGCGTCGGACCGGGTCTCGGCCGCGGCCAGGTCCTCGTCGTCGATGGTGCTGTTCATGAAAGCGATTTTCCCAGTGCCTGTCCCGCACTCAGCGGGCGTCCGATCGGCCCGGCAGGTCGATACCCGTTCCATCCTCCATCGCCGAGACCTCACCCGCTCCGGCGAGTTTCTCCTCTCACGCTGCTGGTGTTCGGCGCGACGAACAGGCCCGTCGCCAGGCCCATGAGGAACAGCGCGAGCGCGAACCAGAGGTAGGAGAAGTCGATCGGGATGGCGTCGAAGACGCCGGGCGCCGGGCCGCGCTCGTTTGTTCCCGCTGGTCCCTGGTCTGCGTGCTCTGCGCGACCGGGGGCACGAGATCCACCTGCGCATCGGCGCGCGGCTGGTGGACGGCCCGTGGGCCGACGGCCTGAACATCGCGCCGACCGACCCGCGCATCGATGAGATCGAGGTCAAGGCGGACGCGGGCGGCACGGGCCCGGCCCAGCTCCGGCGGGCGCTCGCCGGGCTGATGTCACGCGGCCCCCTGGAGCGGGCCGACCTCGACCGAGCCGTCGCCCAGGTGGACCCGGACGTGATCCTCGTCGACACCAACGCCTACGGCGCCGCGATCGCCGCGCGGGCGTCCGGGCGGCCGTGGGGGATCGTGCTGCCGTCGCTCGTCGCCCTGCCGGGCCGGGGGATCCCCCCGTACGGCCTGGGCCTGGCGCCGGCGCGGGGGCCGTTGGGCCGACTGCGCGACCGGGTGGTGTGGCCGCTGGTCATCCGCCAGTTCGGCGCGGCGATGCTGCCCCCGCCGCCCGGCCCGCCGCCTGACGGGGAGGGGAGAGTCGGGCGGAGATCAGGGCGCTCGACGCTGACTACCATTGTCAGCCATGACCCGACTCGGAGCCTCCGTCGACCATGTCACCGCGCTGCTCGGTGGGGCCGACCTGGCATCCGACGCCTCCGTGCGTGAGCTGCTGGAGCGGACCACCGAGCGCCGCGGCCTCGACCTCTCCGACCTCGCCCCCGCCGAGCAGGCGGCCCTGATCGCCGAGCGCTCGCAGGACCTGCAGCCCTCACCCGAGGCGCTGGCGGCCCGCATCGGCGACGCGGCCGCCCGCTCACGTCCCTTCGTGGCGAAGTTCGGCATCGACCCGACCGGCGCCGAGGTCCACCTCGGCCACGCGGTGCCGATGCTGCTCCTGAGCCGGTTCGCGCGGATGGGGCACCGCGTCGTGTTCATCGTCGGTGACATCACCGCCAAGATCGGCGACCCGTCCGGCCGGTCGGACGAGCGCCCGGCGCTCACCGACGAGGATATCGCCCGCAACCTGACCACCTACCGGGCCCAGGTCGCCCCGTTCTTCGACTTCGAGCGGGCCGAGTTCCGCCGCAACGGCGACTGGTTGCGCGAGGTGAGGCTGCCGCGGCTGCTGGAGATCGTCTCACGGATCCCGGTGTCGATGTCGCTGCAGCGGGAGGACTTCCGGCGTCGCCTCGACGCCGGCCACGGGCTCTCCCTGGCCGAGCTGCTGTACTCGGTGGTGATGGCGCTCGACTCGGTCGAGGTCGACAGCGATCTGGAGATCGGTGGCATCGACCAGTTCCTGAACATGCAGATGTGCCGCAAGGTCATGGAGATCTGCGGCCAGACCCCGGAGATCGTCGTGGCCACCTCGCTGATCGAGGGCACCGACGGCACCGGCGCCAAGATGAGCAAGAGCCGCGGCAACTACGTCCCGCTGACGGCCGCGCCCGGTGAGATCTTCGGGAAGATCATGTCCGTGCCGGACCGGCTCGTCGAACCGTACTTCCGCGCGCTCAGCGAGTGGCGCGACTCCGAGCTCGCCATCCTGACCGCCCGGCGCGAGACCGGCACGGCGCACCCGATGGACCTCAAGAAGATCCTCGCCGGCGAGGTGACGGCGGCGATCCACGGGGTGGACGCCGCGATGACGGCCCGGACCGAGTTCGTCGCGCGGTTCTCCCGCCGCGCCTTCGCCGAGGTCGACGACCTGCCGGTGATCTCCGATCTCGGCGCGACGGTCGCCGGGACGGTGCGGGGGCTCGGGTTCGCGAAGAGCAACGGCGACGTCCGCCGGGTCGCGGAGCAGAACGGGCTGCGGCTGGTGGTCGAGTCCGAGGAGGGCCAGACCCAGGTGCCGCTCACACCGGACGACGTCCGGGAGCCGCTGTCCGCCGTCCTCAAGGGCAGGCTCGACGGCCGGCCCGGTGCCGTGTACCTCAAGGTCGGCCGCAAGCTGGCGCGGGTCGAGCCTGCCGGCTGACGGCAGCCGTCGCCGCGGGCGGTCGTACGGCGTCGGTGTCAGAGGTCCTGAGCCTCCGCGCGGGCGGTCTCCACCGGCGGTGAGCCGGGGTGCGCCGCCGGGCTCTCGGACGGTGCCGATTCCGGTGGCGGAGTGGTCCGCTGGGGCGTTTCCAGCGGCGGGGGGGCGGTGGTTCTGGGCAGGTCCTCCGGTGTCGCCGGCGGGGGTGGGTCGGCGGCCGTGGGCGATCCCGGCGTCGGGTGCGGCTGCGCTGGTGGGAGGTTCGTCACGCCCGAGCCCTGCGACGGGAACGGCCAGGACGGACCCGGACCCGGCGCCTGCGGCACGGCCGGTGGGCGCCGTGGCCCGGGTGCGGCCGGTTGGCCGCCGCTCCCGCCGGACTGCGGGGCGGCCGGTGCCTGAACCGGGCCGCCGGCCGGTCCCCGGCCCGTTCCCGGATCCTGGCCCGTGCCCGGCAGGCCCTGCTCCAGGCCGCCCGCGACGCCGCCGACGGTGCCTCCGGTCGCTTCACCGGGCATCCCCGCGGACGTGCCACCCGCCGCACCGTCCGCGGGGACGCCCGGCGTGCCGGCGGATGTCCCGGCGCCGCGGCCGTCGGTGGTGCGCCGGCTGCCCGCCGACCGCCGCTCGGCCGACCGCCGTTCCGCCACGCCCCCGACGGTCGGCGTGGTCGGCGGGCTCGACGGCGGCCGCGGGGCCTGCGCGCCGTCGCCCCAGCTCGGGAGCAGCTCCCACGGGGTGAGGACGCCGCGCGCCGGCGTCATCGTGACGATCGCGGCGGTGGCCAACACGGACGCCGCGACCACCAGCCCCCGCGCCGGGCGGTGGGCCGGTTCCGCCGGGCGGTCCACCACGGCCGGATGCCGCAGCCGCTGGCTGATCTCGGCGATCACCGGCACGGGCAGCCAGCTGGGCGGGCGAGGGCTGGCCCCGAGCTGGGCGTGGCAGCGGCCCAGGATCTCGGCCGGCGTCGGCCGCCGCTGCGGCGCCTTGGCCAGGCACGACTCGATCAGTGCGCGCAGGTCGCGGTCCACGCCGGTCAGCTCCGGCTCCTCCCGGACCACGCGGTAGATCACATCGGCGGTGTTGCCCTCGCCGAAGGCGTTGCGCCCGGTCGCGGCGAAGGCGAGCACCGAGCCGAGGGCGAACACGTCCGAGGCCGCGTCCACCCGTTCACCGCGGGCCTGCTCGGGCGACATGTACGGCGGCGATCCGATGATCTTCCCGGTGGTGGTGCTGCCGGCGTGCTCGGCCGCCCGCGCGATCCCGAAGTCGATCACCCGGGGCCCGTCGATCGCCAGCAGTACGTTCGCCGGCTTCAGGTCACGGTGCACGATCCCCGCCCCGTGGATGGCGACGAGCGCCTCCGTCACCCCCGCGGCCAGCCGGAGCAGGCTGGACGGCGGCAGCGGGCCGTTGCGCAGCACGCTGTCGCGCAGCGTCGGGCCGTGGATGTAGGCGGTGGCGAGCCACGGGCGGGCCGCGATGACGTCCGCGGCGATCAGCGGCGCGGTGAACAGGCTGTTCACCCGGCCCATCGCGGCGACCTCCCGCTCGAAACGACGCCGGAACTCGCCGTCGGACGCCATGTCGGCGCGGATGACCTTCACCGCGACCGGCCGCTGCCCCGGGGAGTGGCCCAGGTACACCGCGCCCATGCCGCCGGAGCCCAGCCGGCCGCGCAGCCGGAACGGCCCGACCTCCCGTGGGTCGTCCGCGTCGAGCGGGGAGAGGAAGTCATCGGCCGGCCCGCCGCCGCGGCGCTGGGACGGGACCGCGCCGGGTGTCCCGTCCCACGGCCCGCCCCGCGGCGACCATGGCCCGCCCCGCGGCGGCCACGGCCCGGCCGGCGGCGGCTGCGCCGGGACGTCCGCCCCGGGCGGGGCGATCCGGGTCTCCCGCTCCGCCGCCAGGATGGCGGCGAGCTCGTGCCACCGCGCCTGCCAGGAGTCGACGTCCCCACCGCAGGCGGACACGTAGGCGCGCAGGACGTCCAGCGGTGGCAGCGACCCGCCGCCGACCGCGTCGGCCAAGACCTCCGCCGGCAGGCCGACGCGTCGCGCCAGGGCCCGGTATGAGGGGTTTCCCGCCTGGTGCCGCATCGCACGGAGATCGCGCCCGAACGCGGCGACCGGGCCGGTGGGCGGGGTGGTCGGCGTACTTTTCCGTCCTCGCACGGTGCGTCGGTCCTCCTCCGGGAGCGCGGGCGCGGGTGACCGGACGACCGGTGTCGCCGACGGGATCCTGCCAGCGCGCATACTCCACGTCGCCAACCGGACACGTGGCGAAGCTGACGAGTTTCCGACAGCGCGGGGCCCGTTCCCGGGGAGGATGACCGGGTGCCCGCTGACCCCGCCGCCCGCGCGGTGCCGGCCGGGCGGTCCGGACGGGCCGGTCCGGGCGGGCCGGCTGGTCCGGTGGAGCGGGCCGGCCGGCGGGAGTGGACCGGACTGGCCGTTCTCGCCCTGCCGACGCTGCTGCTGGCACTGGACCTGAGCGTTCTCTACCTGGCGCTGCCCGGCCTCACCGCGGACCTGCGGCCCAGCGCCACGCAGCTGCTGTGGATCACCGACAGCTACGGCTTCCTGATCGCCGGGTTCCTGGTGACCATGGGCACCCTCGGCGACCGCGTCGGGCGGCGCCGCCTCCTGCTCGCCGGAGCGGTCGCGTTCGCGCTGACGTCCGTGCTGGCCGCCTGGGCGACGAGCCCGGCGATGCTGATCGCCGCGCGGGCCCTGCTCGGAATCGCCGGCGCCACGCTCATGCCGTCCACGCTGGCGTTGATCAGCAACATGTTCACCGACGAACGGCAGCGGTCCGCCGCGGTCGCCGTCTGGATGAGCTGCTTCCTCGCCGGAATGGCGGCCGGCCCGGTGCTCGGCGGCCTGCTGCTGGAGTACTTCTGGTGGGGTTCGGTGTTCCTGCTCGCGGTGCCCGTCATGGCGCTGCTGGTCGTGACGGCGCCCGTCCTGCTGCCCGAGTACCGGCACCCGGGGGAGGGCCGGCTCGACCTGGTCAGCGCGGCGATGTCGCTGCTCGCGGTCCTCGCGGTCGTCAACGGGCTCAAGGAGACGGCGGCCGGCGGGCCGGGCCCGGGCGCCGGCGGGTCGGTCGCGGTCGGGCTGCTGGCCGGCTGGCTGTTCATCCGCCGCCAGCGTGGCCGGGCCGACCCGTTCGTGGACGTCGGCCTGTTCGCGAACCGGGCGTTCACCGCCGCGCTCGGGCTCATTCTGTTCGGCGCGTTCGTCATGGGCGGGATCAACCTGTTCGTGACGCAGTACCTGCAGCTGGTCGCGGGACTCACCCCGCTGCGGGCCGGTCTGTGGCTGGCGCCGGCGACGGTGGCCGTCATCGGCACGAGCCTGGCCGCCCCGGCGGCGGCGCGGCGGATCGGCGCGGGGCGGGTGGTGGCCGTCGGGCTGGCGGTGAGCGCGGTGGGTCTCGCGATCCTCACCCAAGCCGGCGGCGGTGGGCTGATCCTGCTGGGGTTCGGGTTCGTCCTGGTCTTCGTGGGGGTCGGGCCCCTGGGCGTGCTCGGCACCGATCTGGTGGTCGGGTCCGCGCCGCCCGCGCGGGCCGGGTCGGCGGCGTCACTGTCGGAGACGGGCAGCGAGCTCGGCGTGGCTCTCGGGGTCGCCCTGCTCGGCAGCCTGGGCGCGGCCGTCTACCGGCACCGCCTTACCGAGGCGATCGCCGGCGGGAGCCGGACCGGGGGAGCGGGCGGCCCGGGCGGCCCGGGCGGCGCCGGCCGGCCCGCCCCGTCGGACGCGGTGACCGACGCGGTGGCCGACGCCGCCCGGGACGGCCTCGTGGGCGCGGCGCGGGTGGCGCGGACACTTCCGGACGGCGGGACCGCCGTACTGGCACCGGCCCGCGACGCGTTCACCGCCGGCCTGCACGCCGTCGCCGCGGCGGGCTGCGCGCTGGCCCTGTTGTTCGCGCTGCTCTCGGCCGTGCTTTTCCGCGACGGCCCTCGGTGACGGCGCCGAGCGTGCCTTTTCCGGGCCGGTGGCGAAGCCGGGCTCTTCCGGTCTCGTGACCTACCCGGAAACCGGCCCCGGGCGCTTTCCGGTGATGACGGCGCCGCCGTCATCACCGGCGTGGTCGGGTGTGGCCGTCTCGGCCGGGCCGGCGTTTTCCGGCGGAGATGTGGAAACGGCGGGGGGCGATGTTCCCGCCGTTGTCGCGCCGGCCGGGGCGGTCGAGATGAAAGACCTGGTGGTGGGTGGTGCGGACGTTCCGTTCGCGGCGCTCGCCGGGGTGTGTGCGCCCGCGGACCGGCTGGCGCGCAGGCCACGGCTGGTGCGCCCCCAGGGCTTGAGCGTGGAGAGGAACGTGGCGGTGATGAACATCGCGTTCATCAGGCAGGCACCGGTGATGATCGCGGCCGTGGGCGCGCTGTAGTGGACGTTTCCGTCCGCCGTGGCATGGCCCGCTCGCACGATCATGGTGCGCATGAAGGCGGCCGCGAAGAGGACGGCGACCACCGTGATCGCCAGCTTGGTGACGACCCACCAGTGGTGCAGCAGACCCCAGCGGGTGCGCAGGGAGATCAGGATCCCGGTCGCCAGGGTCAGCAGCGCCAGCGGAATGTTGAGGGCCCGGTCGAACACGTGCATGAGCTCATAGGCCGGATGCCGGATGCCGTCGTCGACGGACGCCGTGATGGCGAGCGCGAGCTGGCCCAGCGCGACGCCGTTCCACCCGACGCTCACCAGGACGTGCGCGGTTAACAGAAGCTGACGGGCGACCCGCCGCTGTCTGCGCGGTCTCGCCGGGGGCTTGGCGGTTGCGATCGCGGTAGCAGTCATGCCGGCGACTCCGGATGTCGGATGGATCAGGCCAGAAAGTGCTATCGCGGAGTGGTGGAGCCGTCGTATGTCACCCCGCTACCCCGAACGAACGGAAATAACAATACATGGCACGACAGGGCTAGATACCGGCCTTTCGAGGTCAGGTCCGGATCGTGCCAGCAGGATCGGCATTCCGAATTGGAAATGGCTCGCGGACACGAATCCGCAGGTCGGGAACCTGTCCGTGGATCAGTGCGGCCACCGGCGCGCGGCGGGCCACCCGCGGACGTCCCGACTGGTGACCCGGGCTCCGCTACGCACCGTCACTTGGGACCTGGGCACGTTGGGCCATGTACGGTCTGACAGAGCGGGTGAATGCGGTCGGGGCGCTTTCGGTACACCAGCCCGAACTTGCCATTCGTGACGCTGCGTGAGAATTGTGGCGCGGCTCTCCCGTTCGCCCCGGCCGCCCAGGCGGTCAGGGGTACCCCCGCCGTGGCGGGGGCGCCGGCAGTGGGTCGGCGGTCGCGGCGCCACCGCCGCGATCGGCCCTGGAACCGCCGGCGGCCCGCCCGTCCGGCGGCCCGCCCTTCCGGCGGGTGCGGTCGCCCCGCGGCGGCCCGCACAGCCCGCACGGCCGTCGGGGTGGGTCTCGTCCCGCCCGTCGGCGTGGCTTCGCGCTCGGCACTTGGCCGGCCGGCCGGACGGACGACCGGCGGCGGGCGGCGGACAGCAGGCACGACGTGACAACTCGACACGAGCAGGGGGTACGGACCGGATGGCCAGACCGACGGGACTCTCAGGGAGCGGGCGCGAGCGGAGTGCCGCGTGTTCGCCGCCGTAGTCGCCCACCTGGTCCTCGCCGCGGTCCTGCCCGCGCTGACCGGCCGGCTGGGCCGGGCCGCCTTCCTGCTCGCGGCCGTCGCGCCGGCGGCCACGTTCGGTTGGCTGGTGATCCGGCTGCCGGCCCTGCTCGACGCCGCCGGCGGGCACGGCGCCCCCGGCGGCGACCCGCCGGTCGAGACCCTCACCTGGGCACCGACCGTCGGGCTGGAGATCGTGTTCCGACTCGCCCCGCTGGCACTGCTGATGGCGCTGCTCGTCACCGGTGTCGGCGCGGCCGTGCTGGTCTACTCGTTCGCCTATCACGCGCCGCACGCATCCGACGGCGGGGCGCCGGTGCCGGGCTCGGCGAGGCCGGGCCGGGCCGGGCGAGTGCCGCGCTGCTCGCGTTCGCGGGCGCCATGCTGGGGCTGGTCCTGGCCGACGACCTGTTCACGCTCTACCTGTTCTGGGAGCTCACCACCGTCTTCTCCTTCCTGCTGATCGGGCAGGACGGCGTGGGCGCCCCCGGCCGGCGGTCCGCCGTCCAGGCGTTGCTGATCACCAGTGTCGGGGGCCTGGCGATGCTGTTCGGCTTCGTGCTGCTGGGGCAGGCGGCGGGCAGCTACCGGATCTCGCGGATCGTGGCCGCGCCGCCGTCCGGCGCGGTGGTCACCGCGGCGCTGGTGCTCGTCCTGCTGGGCGCGTTGACGAAGTCGGCCCAGATCCCGTTCCACTCCTGGCTGCCGGCCGCGATGGTCGCGCCCACCCCGGTCAGCGCCTACCTGCACGCCGCCGCGATGGTGAAGGCCGGGGTGTTCCTCGTGGCGACGCTGACCCCGGCCTTCGCCGGCGTGGCGGGCTGGCAGGTACCGGCGGTGGCGATCGGCGCGGCGACGATGCTGCTCGGCGGCCTGCGCGCGCTGGCGCAGACCGATCTCAAACGGCTGCTCGCCTTCGGCACCGTCAGCCAGCTCGGGTTCCTCACCGCGCTGGTCGGGTTCGGCTCGCGCACCGCGGCGCTCGCCGGCGCCACGCTGATCCTCGCGCACGGGCTGTTCAAGGCCGCGCTGTTCATGGTCGTCGGCATCGTCGACCACCAGACCGGGACCCGTGACCTGCGGAACCTGTCCGGCCTGTGGCGGAGCACGCCGGTGGTGTGCGGGGGAGCCGTCCTCGCCGCCGCCTCGATGGTCGGGCTGCCGCCCTTCCTGGGCTACCTGGGCAAGGAGGCCGCCTTCGAGGCGTTCGTCCACGGCGGGACCGGCGAACTGGCGCTGCTCGCCGTGTTCGTGGCGGGCTCCTGCCTGACCACCGGGTACGCGCTGCGGTTCCTCTGGGGCGCGTTCGGCTCACGGCCGGGCGCGGCCGCCCGTCCGGCGGCGGTGTTCGTGGCGCCGGTGGTGGTGCTGGCGCTCGCCGGACTCGGCCTGGGGATCGCGCACCGGGGCGTCGACCGGCTCGTCGCCGCCTACGCCGACGGCTTCCCCGCCGGCGCCGCCCGTTACCACCTCGCGCTCTGGCACGGGCCGGGCCTGCCGATCGCGCTGTCCGCCGTCGCGGTCGCCGGAGGCGTGCTGCTTTTCGCCGTGACGGTGCGGGCGACGGCGCCGATGACACCGGCGACGGCGACGCCGGGGCGGCCGGGGTGGCCGCGGTGGGTGCCGCCGCGGGTGCCCGACCTCCTGGACGCGCAGCGCGGTTACGAGCGCGCCGTGCGGGCCCTGGACTGGTCGGCGGTCGCGGTCACCGGCCGGTTGCAGACCGGCTCGCTGCCGGCCTATCTCGGTGTCATCCTGCTCACGGTGCTGGCCGTGCCGGGCACCGCGCTGGTCACCGGGGCCTCCTGGCCCGACGACCTGCCCTGGTGGGACTACCGCATCCAGCTCCCGCTCGCGGTGGGCATCCTGCTCGCCTCGCTGGCGGTCGTCCGCGCCCGCAGCAGGCTCACCGCGACGCTGCTGCTCGGCGCGGTCGGCTACGGGATCGGCGCGCTGTTCGTCGTCGACGGCGCGCCCGACCTCGCGCTGGCCCAGTTCCTCGTCGAGACCCTGTCGCTGATCGTGTTCGTCTTCGTGCTGCGGCGGATGCCGGTCCGGTTCTCGACGGCCGACCGTTCGTCGCCGATGCGGCTGCCGCGGATCGCCGTCGCGGTCGCGGTCGGGATGTTCGTGGCCGGGTTCGCGATCGTGACCGGCGGCTCGCGTGCCGGGATGGCCCAGCCCAGCCGGGAGTTCATCGCCCGCTCGCCCGCCGAGACCGGGGCGACGAACGTGGTGAACGCCATCCTGGTCGACTTCCGGGCGTTCGACACCCTCGGCGAGATCGCGGTGCTCGCGGTGGCCGCGCTCGGGGTCGCGTCGCTGCTGCTGCTCGTCCGCACCCCGCAGGGGCGCACGATCGACCAGCTGCTCGGCCCGGCGGACCGGCGGGCCGAGGAGCCGGTACGGGCGCGGTCGGTCCTGCTGGAGGTCACGACCAGGGCGGTGTTCCCGGTGGTGCTCGTGTTCTCGCTGTACCTGCTCTTCGCCGGCCACACCAGGACCGGAGGCGGCTTCTCCGGCGGGCTCGTCGCCGGCCTGGCCTTCGTCCTGCGCTATGTCGCGGGACGGCGCCGCCGGGTGGGCGCGGCCGTCCCGGTGGTGCCGACCGCGGTGATCGGTGCCGGGCTGGTGATCGCCGCGGTCGCGGGGCTCGCGCCCGCGCTGTTCGGCGATCCCGTCCTGGAGAGCTACGTGTTCAAGGGTGATCTGCCGATCCTGGGTCACGTCGAGCTGGTGACGAGCCTGTTCTTCGACGTCGGGGTCTACCTGCTGATCATCGGGGTGGTGCTGGAGCTGCTGCGCACGCTCGGCACCGCGGTCGACAAGGAGGCCGACGCCGAGGCCGAGGCAGTGGCGGGCCGCGAGCACCAGGACGAGATCGCATGAACCCGGTGAACCTGACCTCGGCCCTGGTGGTCGGCGGCCTCTACACGGCCGGCAGCTACCTCCTCCTGCAACGCTCGCTCATGCGCGTGCTGATCGGGCTCGTCCTGCTCGGGCACGGCACGAACCTGCTCCTGCTGCTCGTCGGCGGGGAGAGCGGCCAGCCGCCCATGGTCGGCTCGGCCCCGCCCGAGGACATGTCGGACCCGCTTCCGCAGGGCATGGCGCTCACCTCGATCGTCATCACCTTCGCGCTGACGACCTTCCTGCTCGCGCTCGCCTACCGGGCGTGGACCCTGCTGGGTGACGACGAGGTCCGGGACGACCTCGAGGACGCCCGGATCAGCCGCCTGGAGTCCGGCGGGGAGCCGGTCGACGAGGCCGCACAGTTCAACCGCCAGGACCGGGCCGACCGCGAGGACCGGGCTGAACAGCCCGACCGCGCTGACCGGGCTGACCGGGAGCCGCCGCGGGAGCCGGGTGAGCTCGCCGTCCCCGGCCTGCTCGAGCGGTGCGACGCCTACGGGCGGCGCCCGTGAGCGTCCTGGTCGTCCTCCCGGTCGTGGTGCCCCTGCTCGCCGCCGGCGCCGTGCTCGTCCTGCGTGGCCGGGTGCGGGCGCAGCGGATTCTCGCGCTCCTGGTGGTCGCCGGCGTCGTCGCCGACGCCGTGGCGCTCGTCGTGATCGCCGACACCGACGGCCCGCTGGTCGCGAACCCGGGCGGCTGGCCGGCGCCGATCGGCATCACCCTGGTCGCGGACCGGCTCTCCGGCCTGCTGCTGCTCACCTCGGCCATCGTCACCTTCGCGGTGCTCGCCTACGCGATCGGCCAGGGCGTCACCGAGGACACCCGGCGGGGCAACAGCTCGATCTTCCAGTCGGTGTACCTGGTCCTGGTCGCCGGTGTGGCCCTCGCGTACCTCACCGGCGATCTGTTCAACCTGTTCGTCGCGTTCGAGGTCATGCTGGTCTCGTCCTACGTGCTGATCACGCTCGACACCACCGCGCGACGCATCCGCGCCGGCATGACCTACGTGATCGTCAGCATGACGTCGTCGCTGCTGTTCCTCACGATGCTCGCGCTGGTCTACGCCGCGACCGGGACGATGAACCTCGCCGACCTGGCGGGGCGGGTCGGCGAGCTGCCCGAGGGCCTGGCAGGGGCGCTCGGCCTGCTGGCCCTGGTCGTCTTCGGGATCAAGGCGGCGGCCGTCCCACTGCACTTCTGGCTGCCGGACAGCTACCCGACCGCGCCGGCGCCGGTCACGGCCGTCCTCGCCGCGCTGCTGACCAAGGTCGGGGTGTACGCGCTGCTGCGCACGCACACCCTGGTGTTCGCGCATGACGGGGTGTGGAAGCTGCTGCTGGTCGCGGCCGTGGTCACGCTGCTCGTCGGCGCCCTCGGCGCGCTCGCCCAGGACAACCTGAACCGGATGCTGTCCTACCTGCTGGTGAGCCACATCGGCTACATGCTGTTCGGCCTGTCGCTGTTCACCGTGATCGGCCTCACCGGCGTGATCATCTATATGGTGCACCACATCGTGGCGCAGGCCGCGCTGTTCCTGGCCAGCGGCCTGATCACCCGGTACGCCGGGACGTCGGTACCGCGGCGCATGGGCGGGCTGGCGGCCGCGGTGCCGGTGACGGCGGTGCTCTTCGCGCTGCCGGCGCTCAGCCTCGCGGGCATACCCCCGTTCTCCGGCTTCGTCGCGAAGCTGACCCTGCTCGAGGCCGGATCCGGGGTCGGCACCTGGCCTGTCTACGCCGCGGTCGCCGCCGGCCTGGTGACCAGCCTGCTCACGCTCTACGCGATGGTCCGGGTGTGGACGCTGGCCTTCTGGGGATCGCGCCGGGCGAGCGTGCCCGACCCGGAGCCCGGGGACGACCTGGTCGTCGGGACGGAGCGGGTGAACCGCCCGATGATCCTGGCGACCGGGGGGATCGTCGCCGTCGGGCTGGCCGCCGCGGTGTTCGCCGGCCCGCTGGCCGCGCTGAGCGAGCGGGCCGCCGACGACCTGCTCGAGCCGTCGGGCTACGTCGAGTCCGTGCTCCCGGACGCCGTCCCGCCGGGGCATCGGAACGCCGTCCCGGCTGGGCACCACAATGCCGTCCCGGCGGGGGCCGTCCGATGAGCCGCCGGAGCGGCGGGCCCGAGCCGGCCGCCCGCGTGATCCACCGGCCCGGCCGGCTGCTGTGGCTGTGGGCGGTGTGGATGCTGCTGTGGGGCAGGCTCACCCCGCTGGCAGCGCTCAGCGGGCTGCTCGTGGCGGCCGTGGTACTCGCCGCCTTCCCGCTGCGCCCGGTCGACCCGGGAGCCCGGTTCCGGCCGTTGCCGGCGCTCGCCCTGCTCGGCCACCTCGTCGCCGACCTCGTCCCGTCGGCGGTGGTGGTCGCCTGGCAGATGATCCGGTACGGCCCGCGGACGCGCTCGGCGATCGTCGCCGTGCCGCTGGGCGCCACGTCGGAGGTGGTGTCGACGCTGACCGCGAACGCCGTCTCGCTCGCGCCCGGCGCCTTCGTGCTGGAGATCGACCACGAGGCCGGTGAGCTGTACGTCTACGTGCTGGCCGCCGGCGACGAGCCGGCGGCCGACCGCACCCGGGCGGCCGTGCTCGGCCTGCAGCGCCGGGTGCTGGCCGCCTTCGGCGCCGCCGAGGGGGGTCAGCCGCCCGGCCGCCGCCGCGGCCGTCCCCGCCGGCGCGCCGGCACCGATGGCACCGACAGCGCTGATGGCACCGAGGTCCCCGACCAGGAGGTGCGGTGATGACCACCGTCTACACGATCACGTTCGTCCTGCTCGCCGTGGCCGGGCTGCTCACCCTGGCCCGGGCGCTGGTCGGGCCGACCAACCTGGACCGCATCGTCGCCCTCGACGTCCTGGTGATCCTCATCGTCGCGGGCGTCACGGTCGAGATCGGGATGCGCCGGGAGGGATGGAACATCGCGCTCGTCGCGGTCGTCGCGCTGCTGGGCTTCCTCGGGTCGCTGACCGCGGCCCGTCTCGTCGAGCGACGCGGGACGACCCGCTGATGGCCCGCCAGGTGATCTCCGCGGTGCTGCTGCTGACCGGCGCGCTGTTCTGCCTGCTCGGCGCCTGGGGCCTGCTGCGGTTCCCCGACGTCCCCTCCCGGCTGCAGGCGGCGACCAAGCCCCAGACGGTCGGCCTGGTGTCGATCCTGCTCGGCAGTGCCGTCCAGCTCGCCCCCCGGCACGCCGCCGGGCTGCTGCTCGTGGCGTTGCTGCAACTCGTCACGGCACCCGTGATCGCCCAGCGGGTCGGCCGGGCGGCCTACCGCACCGGCCGGTTCCGCCACGACCTGCTGGTCGTGGACGAGCTGGCCCGGCGTCGCGGCGGTGTGGCCAGCCCCGGCCAGGCCGCCGAACACCGGTGACACCCGGCCGGGTCGGGTGACATCGGGTCGGGTGACATCGGGTCGGGCCGGGCGAACCGCCCGGCCCGACCGCCCGGCTCAGGTCGGCTGCGGCCCGCCCGGTTCGCTCTGCTCGGCGAGGAAACGCTCCAGCGCCGCGCCGAGCTCCTCACCGGTCGGCAGCGGTTCGGAGTCGTCGACCACCGGCAGGTGCTCGCCCTCACGGCCGCGGTGGAACGCGTCGTACTGCTCCTCGATCGCCTTGACCACATCGGCGGCCTCGCCGCCGCGCGCGATCTGGCTGTCGACCTCGCCCCGCACCTCCAGGGCGGCGGAACGCAGCCCGTCCAGCGGCAGGAGCAGCCCGGTGGACTTCGAGACCGAACTGAGCAGCGCCTCGGTCGCGGCCGGGTAGGTGGCCTGCGCCAGGTAGTGCGGGACGTGCGCGGCGAAGCCCATCGCATCCGCCCCGGCCCGACCGAGCTCGTACTCGAGCAGGTGCCCGGCGCTGCCGGGCACCGACAGCCGCCGGACCCAGGGCTCGTACCCGACGAGCAGCTCCTTGCGTGTCGCGTGCGCGGTGACCCCGCACGGACGGGTGTGCGGCACGGCCATGGGGATCGCGTTCAGCCCGACCGACATGCGGACGCCGAGTTCCGCCATGACTGCCTGGACGGCCTTGGTGAAGCGTTTCCAGTGCAGGTCGGGCTCGGGGCCGCAGAGCAGCAGGAAGGGCGTGCCGGCCTCGTCGTGCAGCAGCTCGATGGCGAGGACGGGATCGTCGTAGCTCTCCCAGTGGTCCTCGTAGAAGACCATCGGTGGGCGCCGGGAGCGGTAGTCCATGAGCTGGTCGACGTCGAAGGTGACGATCCGCTCGTGCCGCAGTGCCGTCGTCAGGTGCTCGCTGGCGAGCCCGACGGCGCCACCCGCGTCGACGACCCCGGTCATCGCCTCGATCAGTACCGGGCGGCCGAGGTCGTCCAGGTCGCTCCTGATCTCGTAGAGCTCTCTGGGGTCAAGCATCGGTCAAGCCCTCCCTCACCGATCTGGTCCGCGGTGGTCCGCGGTGACACCCTGGCACTAGGAAGTCGCCGTGGCGGTCCCGCATTCCGACTCCGCCGGGGCAGCTCCGATGCGCATGATCGAGACTACCAACGCCCGCCCTCCCCCCGACGGAAATAGTGCTGTACGGGCGGCGTGGCGCCCCAGCGCCTGCTTTGTCGGGATCAGCTCACCGCCCGGCCAGCGACCCGCTGCTCACCCGGACGTCGCCGATCAGGCCGGCCAGTCGCAGCCGCAGCCGGGGGGTTCCCGGGCGTTCCGACACCACGGCCAGCTCGAGGTGCTGGTCGCCGAGCACGACCAGGCCACTCATGCCGACCTCCATCCCGTCCGGGACGCTGATGGTGAGATCGCCGATCAGCGAGATGTAGAGGATGTCGAGCACGCCGTCGGTCACGGCCTGCTCGTCCATCAGCGCGCCGCGCAGGTCGAGCGTCCAGTCGCCGAGGACGTTGACTATCACCGTCCGCCGGGGCATCCGCCAGCGGCCGAGCCGCCGCCCGTCGCCGAGGATGTTGAAGATCGTCGACGACGATCGCTGGACGCCGACCCGCGGCGGGACGATGCCGGCCCCGGCCCGGGCCAGTTCCTGCGCTGTCTGGGCTGCCCAGGCCTTCCCGACCCGCTCGCTGAACTCGTCCAGGGTCAGCCGCCCGTCGCCGCAGGCCGCGCGCAGCTGGTCGGCGGTCGCCTGCCGGTCCGCGTCGGTGATCGGAGCGGACGGGCCGCGCCGCGGGCCGGCGCTCTTCGCCTTGCCGAGGCTGAACGCGGTGCCGGTGCCGGTGCCGGTGCCGGTGCCGGTGCTTGGGCTTGGGCTCGTGCCGGCCGCGGCCGCGGTGCCGTCACCGTCACCGGGGCCGACCGGCGCTGCGTCGTCGCTGGTCGCGGGAGCCGGGCCGGGATCGGGTGAGTCGGGCATGTCCCGACCGTAGTGGCCCATCCGCCCGGCGCGAAGCTCACCCATGCCGCCGCCGACCGGTGCTTCCACGTCGCGCACCGATCCCAGGGCTTGGGTGTGGCGCGCTCTCAGAGAGACGTGAAGGTGAGGCCCCTGGCCCGCAGCGCGGGCAGGACCCGGCGGAGCGCCTCGACGGTCTGCGACCGATCGCCACCGCCGTCGTGGCACAGCAGGATGTCGCCCGCCCGGGCGCCGGTGAGCGTCCTGACGATCGAGGCCACCCCGGGCCGGGCCCAGTCGCGCGGGTCGACGCTCCAGCCGACCGGCGTCAGGTGCTGGTCGGCCGCGGCGGCGAGGACCGCCGGCGGCCAGTCCCCACCGGGGGACCGGAAGTACCGGGGAGCGACGCCACCGGCCGCGGTGATGATCGACTGGGCCGCGGAGATCTCCCGGGCGACTGTCGCCGCGGGGCGGGCGCCGAACGGCGTCGGATGGTCGAGTGAGTGGTTGCCGACGGTGTGCCCCGCGGCGAGGACGCGCCGGACCAGCTCCGGGTGGGCCTTCGCCTGGACCCCGATGACGAAAAAGGTCGCCCGGACCCCGTTCGCGCGCAGCACCTCCAGGACCCGCGGCGTCCAGACCGGGTGCGGTCCGTCGTCGACGGTCAGCGCGATCGCGTTCGCCGGTGCCGCCGGCAGCGCGCCGCGGACCCGGCTCACCGGGCCGCCCGATCGCCTGCCCGCCGCCGGGGCGGCCAGGGCCGGGTCGATCGTGCCGAATGCCGTGAGACCGGCCGCTCCCGCGACCGACCATCCCAGCAGGTGCCGCCGGGACGGCCCGCCCGCCCGGCCGCCGCCGCCCGCACCGCCGGCCGCCCGGCTGACCTTCATCCCGTGGTCCCCTCACTATGCTGAACGCCGGGTCTGACCGCACCCGGTGGCCGGTAGACCATACGTCGTAAGTGTCGCCACAAAGCGGGCATAAAAGGCGACCAGAAATGTCAAGAGCGCGCGTGCGGAAAAGGGCTGCGGACGGTGGCTCTCCTGGTCCGGAGCCGAGCGGAACCCGCGAACAAAAGGGATCGCGCGGGCTAAAAACCCCAGCGGTGCCGGAGATGTGCGGACGGGTCAGTAGACGCACGCGGCGGCGGCGGTCACCGGCGGCTCGCTCGTCGCCGACGACCCCGCCGACGGCGGGCCGGACGGCCCCGGCGCGCCCGGTGTGGGGCCGACCGCGGCGTCCGGCCCGGCTCCGGCGATCGGCTGGGTCAGGACGTCGGCGTCGGCGCCGATCCTGACGCCGGTCGGCGCCGTGGCCGTGGGCATCACCGTGGCCGTGCCGGCCGCGGGGTTGGACGCGGCTGTGGACGTGACCGTGGGCTGCTCGGCCGGGAGGGCGGGCGTCGGCGCCGCCTCCGGTACCTGAGGCGTCGCCGTGGGGGCGGCACCCCCGGTGGGCGGGAGGGCGGGCGCCGCGGTGGGGGCGGTCGGGGTGCCGCTCGGTGGCTGCGGGGTGAAGGCGCCGCCGAGCGGGATGGGTTCCGCCGAGCCGGTGGGCTCGGGCAGGGACTCGCCGCCGGTGATGTTCCGGAAGAACTGCCGCATCTCGGCGGGGTCGTAAAAGAAGTAGAAGGCCGGTTCGGCGACCTGGCCCGTGATCGGGACGGTGGAGAACGTGACGGCTCCGGTCGTCATCCCACGCATCCGCTCGGCCAGCGCGCGCAGTTCGGCGAAGCCGGTCTCGTCGTCCAGCACCACCGAGCGGGTCACCGCGCTCAGGAAGGCGGCGAGCTTCGTGGGGCGCAGCAGGACGTCGCCGCTGCTGACCTTTCGGAACATCGCCGCCAGGAATGTCTGCTGGCGGCGGATCCGGGAGAGGTCACCGTCGGCGAAACCATGCCGTTGCCGGACGAACGCGAGCGCGTTGCCGCCGGTCAGATGATTGTTTCCGGGCTGCCCGACAAAGCCGGAACTGGGATCGTTCAGGTTCGTCGACCGCACCCGGCGGCCGTTCTCCAGAGTGTGCGGCTCGACATAGGGAGACGCCTGCAGGCACACGTCAATGCCACCGATCGCGGATGTCATCTGCTGGAAGCCGCTGAAGTCGAGCTCGGCGTAGTGGTCGATCCGTAGTCCCGCCACCTGTTCGAGGGTGGCGACCAGGAGCGCGGGGCCACCGTTGCTGAACGCGGCGTTGATCTTGTCCTGGCGGGCCCGGTGGTGGCTGCCGTCGTCGTCGGTCCAGGCCGGGATGGGCACCCGCAGATCACGGGGGATCGACACGATGTTCGTCCGCCCGTCCGAGGCCAGGTGGGCGATCATCATCGTGTCGGATCGCGCGCCACCGACCTCCGCGGCGTCCGAGCCGGTCCGCACGTCGGAGCCGACGAGCAGCCAGGTCTCGGTGCCGACCGGGGCGGGCGGTGGGCGGGTCACCGTGATGTCGGCGGGCGGTGCGATGGTCTCGCGGTCGATCCTGCGGTCGTAGAAGGTGACGACGAACCAGCCGGTGGTGGTGACCACCACCACGGCGACCGACAGCAGGGCGGTCAGGACGAGCAGGACCCGGCGTACCGGGCCGCGCCGCGCGGCGTCGGCCGCCGCTTCGCTCCCGTCCCGCGGCGGCCCGGCCTCGCAGTCGTCGGCCTCGGGCGAGCCCGCGCCGCCGCGGTCGTCATCGCCGTCGCCGTCGCCGCCCTCGATGTCGTCGCCGTCGCCGTCGCCGTCGGCACCGCTGTCGCCGTCGCGTTCGCGGGTGTCGTGATCACTGTCCGTGGTCTCCGCCGGGCTCACGTCGGGGGCGTCGCACGACTGCCGTGCGCGCGCGTCCCGCATGCCGCCGCCCCTCGCCGCGCCTGGTACCGGCGCGTGCCTGCCGGCGAAAACAAAGGTAAGTCAACGCAAGATAAGTCAGCCAATAGTGATGTTGCGGGCCCGCAAGTCGGATGTGACAGTCGACGCGGGACGAATCGGGGCACACCGCATCATCTGTCAGAACGCGGTGTTCATGCCGGACGGCCGCCGCCGGGCGGCCCGAACGGGCCCGCACCGGTCAGCTGGCTGGTCGGTGGCTGGTCGGTGGCCGGTCAGGCGCGGACGGCCACCAGGTGCAGCGAGCCCGGATCCTCCGGACACACCGGCGAGCTCGGGGACGTCCCGGAGGAGATCTTGAAGCCGGCGCCGACGAGCCGACGCTCGGCCGTGTGCGCGTCGTAGTGCCAGCGGTTCACCGGGTCGGCCGGGTGCCGCGCGTCACCGCGCCAGGGTCGGCCGCGGCGCCCCCCGCCCCGCTCACTCCCGGGGGACCGCAGGCGCTGCCAGGCCACCAGCTCGTCGGCGTCGATCTCACCGCGTACGTACCGGTCGACCGCGTACCGCAGGTCGGGCAGCACGACGTGCAGCGTCCCGCCCGGGCGCAGGACCCGGGCGTACTCCTCCAGCGCCCGGCGCATCGCCGGCGGGGACAGCTCCTGCAGGACGTGCGCGCAGAGGAGGTGATCGACCGTGCCGTCGTCCAGCGGCAGCGCGGCTCGCGGATCGTGCCGGGTGAGGACGGCCGTCTCCCGGGCCTCCCACTGCTCGCGGATCGTCCAGCCACGGCCGCCCGGCGGCCCCGTCGACAGGCCGCGTGGGCGCAAACCCGGGCGCGGACCCGGGCGCGGGGCGAGTCGGGTGAGGGCCGCGACCAGCCGCGGCCGTCGCGCCGACCGCCAGCCGGCCGCGCACCCCCGGCGCAGCAGGCGCAGCGGGCGGGACGCCCGCAGCAGCCGGGTGAGGGCGGACGTCCATCGCAGCGTCGGATAGGCGGCGACCAGCCCGGGGGAGAACGCCGGGTCGAGGTTGACGTAGTCCGGCAGGACCAGATGCGACGAGGTGACGTTCACCCACAGCTCGCCCCGGCTGTTGCGGTGGTGCCGCGGGCGCCGGGCCCGGCCCGGTGGTGCCGGGGGCCGTGCCGTCCGGTCCGTCATCCCCGTCTCGTGCCTCATCCGTCCGTTCCCTGGGCGATCCGTCCCGGTGGCCGGGCCCCCGACCGGCCGTCGGGGCCCTCGCGAGGCTTGAACATGCCCCTTAGTCGTCACTTAGACACAGAGGGTAGATCGATCCGGGCTGATGTCCGGCATCTCCGCTCGGCGCGTCCCCTGGGGGTTCCCGTCGCGCCGCGGTTTCCGTTCGTGCCCTCGCCGTCCGGCGCGTCATCGTCGCAGGGGGCGATCGTTTCAATACAGAGAGTAATACTTGCTTCGGGGTCAGCGCCCCGAGTCCGGGCGCCCCGAGTCCGGACAGTTCGAGCGGACGGCCCACCCCGACCGGACCTCGGTCCCGAAGGAGCGCTAGATGCGTGTACTGGTCCTCGGCGGCGACGGCATGCTCGGCGGTGAGCTGGTCCGCTGGCTCGTCCGCGACCATGACGTCACCGCCACCGTCAGGGCCACCGCGCCGTCCTGCCCGCCACCCGCCGACCGGGTGTTCACCGGAGTGGACGTCCGCCGCCGCGACACCATGGTCGACGTGTTCGTCGCGGCGCGGCCGGACGCCGTCGTGAACGCCGTGAGCCTGGCCGGGCGGCACGCGCAGGCGGGTGGCGAGCTCCCGGCGATCGAGGTCAACGCGCTGTTCCCGCATCGGCTCGCGCGCCTGTGCCGGGCCGCCGGGGCCCGGCTGGTGCACGTCTCGACCGACCGGGTGTTCTCCGGCCGACTCGGTGACTACCACGAGGAGGACGTACCCGACCCCGTGGACGTCCACGGGATGACCAGGCTGCTCGGCGAGGTGCGCGAACCGGGCACGCTGACGCTGCGGACGTCCGTCGTCGGCCTGGCGGCGGCTCCGGTGGCCTCGGGGCTCGTCGAGCGGTTCCTGGCGGCGAAGGGCGAGGTCCCGGGCCCGCGCCGGGTCGTCCACAGCGCCCTGACCACCGCCGAGTTCGCGCGTTTCGTCCATCTCGTGCTCGTCGGGCACCCGGACCTCACCGGGATCTGGCATCTCGGCTCCGAGCCGATCAGCCAGTTCGACCTGCTCACCATGCTCGCCGAGCGGCTCGGCCGCCGGGACGTGCGGATCACGCCCAGTGACGGCGAGGTGCGCAACCGGGCGCTGTCCGCGCGCCGGCTGCGGTCGGTGACCGGCTACCGGCCGCCCGGGTGGCCGGTGCTGGTCGACGAACTGGCGACCGCGATCGAACGGCGTGACATCGAAGGCTTCCGCCGGCGTCGCCCGGCGCCTCGTCCCGGCGCGACCGCGGCCCCCCGGGCCGCTCTCACCTCCCCGAACGGAGTGCACGCCGATGCCTGACAGGAACCTCGACGAACCCGGCTCCGGTAACCGGCCGCCGCATCAGCCCCGGTCGGCCGGGCCGGTCGATCCGCTCCGGTAGAAGGGACAGCGGCGTGTCGAGAACGAGCGGCGACAGAGACGACCATCCGGGCGCCCGGCAGCACGGGGACGACGCCGAGCTCACCCGGACGGGCTTCTTCCGGAACTGGTTCTCCGGCGGGGGCGCCCACCGTCAGCGTGGTCTGGAAGCCCAGCGCGGTGCGGAAGCCCAGCGCGGTGCGGAAGCCCAGCGCGGTGCGGAGGACCGGCGCGGTCCGGAAGCCCAGCGCGGTCCGGAGGACCGGCGTGAGCCTGACGTCCGGCGTGGCGCGGAGGCCCGGCGTGATCCGGGTGCCGCCGGAGAGCCTGGCGTCGAGGTGTCCCCACGGATACCGGTGGCCAGGCCCAGGCCACCGGACGGCCCCCCCGCCGTCGGACCGGGCACCGCGGACCAGAACGCCGCGGACCGGGGCCCGGCGGGCGGGAGCGCCGCCGGGCGGGGGACGGCGGACCGAGAACGAGGAGGAGTGACCGCGATGACGGGGACGGCGGGAACGACCGCACGAACAGGCCCCTCAGTGCCGACCGCGCCGTCCACGCCGGTCGCCCCGACCGGGCCGACCGGGCCGACCGTTCCCACGGTGCCGAGCCGGCGGCTCTCCCCGGACCGCCCCGGCCCGGCCGGCCGGATGACCCTGCCCGAGCGGTTGCCGCGCACGGAGATCACGGGACTTCCCGCGCCGGTGCCGCGCGGCCGCCCCGGGCCGGCCGAGCACCGGGCGCGGGTCATGATCCTGGTCGGCACCCGTCCGGAGATCGTGAGGCTGAGCCGGATCATCGCGGTGCTGGAGCGGGCCGTGGACGTGTGCCTGGTCCACTCGGGCCAGCACTATGACTATGAACTGAACCAGGTGTTCTTCGACGAGCTCGGCATCCGCAAACCGGACCACTTCCTCGACGCGGTCGGCGCGAGCGCCGCCGAGACCATCGGCCGGGTGATCGCCCGCGCCGACGCGGTGTTCGTCGACGAGGCCCCGGACGCGCTACTGCTCTACGGGGACACGAACACCACGCTGGCGGTCATCGCGGCCCGGCGGCGGCACATCCCGGTGTTCCACCTGGCGGCCGGCAACCGGTGTTTCGACGACCGGGTGCCGGAGGAGACCAACCGCCGGCTGGTCGACCACCTCAGCGACATCAACCTCCCGCTCACCGAGCACGCGCGGCGCCACCTGCTGGCGGAGGGCCTGCCGACGCAGCGGATCTTCGTCACGGGCTCGCCGATGAAGGAGGTCCTCGACCACTACGCGCCGCTCGTCGACTCCTCGCCGGTGCTCACCACCCTCGGCGTCACCGCGGGCCACTTCCTGGTGGTCAGCGCGCACCGGGAGGAGAACGTCGACGCGCCGGAGCTGCTCATCGGCCTGCTCGAGACCCTCAACGCGTTGGCCGCCCGCTACCGGGTGCCGATCATCGTCTCCACCCACCCGCGTACCCGGGATCGCCTCGACACCCTCGAGGCGTCCGGCCGGGCCCCGGCGACCGACGGCCTCGTCCGCTTCTGTCGGCCCTTCGGGTTCGCGGACTACAGCGCGTTGCAGCGGGCGGCGCTGTGCGTGATCTCGGACAGCGGCTCGCTGACCGAGGAGGCCGCACTGCTCGGGTTCCCCGCGGTGCTGATCCGGGAGGCGCACGAGCGCCCCGAGGGCGTCGAACACGGCGTGGCCGTCTCCTGCCTGCCCCGGCCGGACCGGGTCCTCGCCGCCGTCGACCTGGTCGTCGACGCCGCGCGGGGGGACCGGACGCCGCGGATCGTCCCCGACTACGACGTGGACGACGTCTCCCGCCGCGTCGTACGGATCATCGTCAGCCACATCGACTACGTCCGCCGGACGGTCTGGTTCGAGCGCCCACCGGTCGGGACCGGCGAGCCGACGCCGGGAGGCACGCTCACTCTCCCGTGACCGCGGGTGTCCCCTGGTCGGTGTCGGCGCGGGGGTGCTGGGCGAGCAGGGCGGTGAGCGGGGCGAACAGGGCGGGGGGAGCCGCGACGACGAGGTCCTCGCCGGCTCCCCGGCCGTCCAGGCCGCCGACCAGCAGGCCCGCCTCGGCGGCGATCAGCGCGCCCGCCGCGTGGTCCCAGGGGTGCAGCCCACGTTCGTAGTAGGCGTCGACGAGGCCCGCCGCGGCGGCGCAGAGGTCGAGGGAGGCGGCACCCATCCGGCGGATGTCGCGGACCCTGGGCGCGACCCGGGTCAGCACCGCGGCCTGGGTCGCGCGGCGGCGCTCGGTGTACCCGAAGCCGGTGGCGACGAGCGCGCCGCCCAGCTCGGTCACCGTCGAAGCGGTCAGCCTCGCCGGCTCCCCGGCCGCGGACCCCACCGGTGTCTCCCGGTGGAAGGCGCCGCCGCCGCGGACGGCGGTGTAGGTGACCCCCATCGCGGGGGCGTGCACCACCCCGGCCACGATCTCGCCGTCCAGCTCGGCCGCGATCGACACCGCCCAGTTGGGCAGGCGGTAGAGGAAGTTGACCGTCCCGTCGAGGGGGTCGACGATCCAGCGCACGCCGCTGGTGCCCGCGGTGTCCGAGCCCTCCTCGCCGAGCAGGCCGTCGTCCGGGCGGGCCGCGCGCAGGCGGCGGGCGACGAGGGCCTCCGAGGCCCGGTCCAGCGCGGTGACGACGTCGGTCGGCGAGGATTTCGTCGCCTCGGCGGCCACCGTGCCGGCCCGGCCGGTGACGAGCAGGGCCCCGGCCTCGCGGGCGACGTCCAGGCCGAGGTCGAGCAGGGCGGCCGGGGCCGGGCGCAGGGTGCTGGGGGGCGAGTCCACGCTGCTCATCCTGCCAAGGCACGCCGGTGGCGGGAACGCCGAGGGGGCGGGGCCGGGCTCCCACCGGGATGGCCCGCGGCCCGCGGCCCGGCTCCCGCCGCGACGGCGACGATCGCGTGCCCCGTAGGATTGTGCGCGTGGTGGCAACGGACAGTACGGAACGGCCGACCCGCGCGATGCCCGCCAAGCCGAGCTTGGACGGGATCGAGACCCGCTGGTCCGAGCACTGGCACGAGCGCGGAACCTATGAGTTCGACCGGTCGGCGCCGCGGGAGCGGGTCTACTCGGTGGACACTCCGCCACCGACCGTGAGCGGCTCGCTGCACGTGGGCCACGTGTTCTCGTACACCCACACCGACCTGATCGCCCGGTTCCAGCGGATGCGCGGGCGCGAGGTCTTCTACCCGATGGGGTTCGACGACAACGGGCTGCCGACCGAGCGCCGGGTGCAGAACTACTACGGCGTGCGCTGCGACCCGTCGCTGCCCTACGACCCGGACTTCACTCCGCCGGCGAAGCCGGGCAAGGACCAGCTCCCGATCTCCCGGCGCAACTTCGTCGAGCTGTGCGAGACGCTGACGATCGAGGACGAGAAGGGCTTCGAGGAGCTCTGGCGCCGCCTCGGCCTGTCCGTCGACTGGTCGCACACCTACGCGACCATCGACACCCGGTCCCGCGCGGTGGCCCAGCGGGCCTTCCTGCGTAACCTCGCCCGCGGCCAGGCCTACCTGGCCGAGGCCCCGACGCTGTGGGACGTCACCTTCCGCACCGCCGTCGCCCAGGCCGAGCTGGAGGACCGGGAACGCCCCGGGGCCTACCACACGCTGGCGTTCGGGCGGCCCGGCGGCGACCCGGTGGTGATCGAGACGACCCGTCCCGAGCTGCTGCCGGCCTGCGTGGCGCTGGTGGCGCACCCCGACGACGCGCGCTACCAGCCGCTGTTCGGGCAGACGGTGCGCACGCCGCTGTTCGACGTCGAGGTGCCGGTGGTGGCGCACCGGCTGGCCGATCCGGAGAAGGGCTCCGGCATCGCCATGATCTGTACGTTCGGTGACCTCACCGACGTCATCTGGTGGCGTGAGCTGCGGCTGCCCGCCCGCGCGGTGATCGGCCGGGACGGCCGCCTGATCGCCGAGGCCCCCGAGGCGATCTCCTCGCCGGCCGGCCGGGAGCACTACGCCGAGCTCGGCGGGAAGACCATCGCCGCCGCCCGGACGGCGGTCGTGGCGGCCCTGCGGGAGTCCGGCGCGCTGCTCGGCGAGCCGCGGGCGATCAGCCATCCGGTGAAGTTCTACGAGAAGGGCGACCGCCCGCTCGAGATCGTCACCACCCGCCAGTGGTACATCCGCAACGGCGGCCGGGACGAGCGGTTGCGCGCGGAGCTCCGCCAGCGCGGCGCCGAGCTGCGCTGGCACCCCGAGTACATGCGGGTGCGGTACGAGAACTGGGTGGACGGCCTCAACGGTGACTGGCTGATCAGCCGGCAGCGTTTCTTCGGTGTGCCCTTCCCGGTCTGGTACCCGCTCGACGCGGACGGCCAGCCGCGCCACGACGCCCCGATCGTCGCGGACGAGGCCACCCTGCCGGTCGACCCGTCCAGCGACGTCCCCCCGGGCTACACCGCCGAGCAGCGGGGCGTGCCCGGCGGCTTCATGGCCGACCCGGACGTCATGGACACCTGGGCCACCTCCTCCCTGACGCCGCTGATCGCCAGCGGCTGGGAGAGCGACCCGGCCCTGTTCGCGCAGGTGTTCCCGATGAACCTGCGCCCGCAGGCGCACGAGATCATCCGGACCTGGCTGTTCTCCACCGTGCTGCGCAGCCACGACGAGTTCGGCACCCTGCCCTGGACGGACGCGGCGATCTCCGGCTGGATCCTCGACCCGGACCGCAAGAAGATGTCGAAGTCCAAGGGCAACGTCGTCACGCCGATGGGCCTGCTGGAGCAGCATGGCTCGGACGCCGTCCGCTACTGGGCGGCCTCGGGCCGGCCGGGCACCGACACCGCCTTCGACGTCGGCCAGATGAAGACCGGCCGCCGGCTCGCCATCAAGATCCTCAACGCGAGCCGGTTCGTGCTGGGCCTCGCCGAGGCGGGCGAGGGCGGGGTGATCGAGGGCGTGGCCTTCGACGGCGGCTCGGTCCCCGCGGCCGACGCGGTTCCCGGCCCGGCCGCGGTCACCGAACCGCTGGACCGGGCGCTGCTCGCCGAGCTCGCCCGGGTCGTCGACACGGCCACCGGCGCGTTCGAGGGCTACGACTACACCCGGGCGCTCGAGGTCACCGAGACCTTCTTCTGGCGGTTCTGCGACGACTACGTCGAGCTGGTCAAGGGCCGGGCGTACGGCGGGCACGGGGAGGCCGGCGCCGCCTCCGCCCGGGCGACGCTGACGATCGCGCTCTCCACGCTGCTCACCCTGTTCGCGCCGTGCCTGCCGTTCGTCACCGAGGAGGTCTGGTCCTGGTGGCGGGCGGGCTCGGTGCACCGGGCGCGCTGGCCGGAGGCCGCCGAGATCCGCGAGGCCGCCGGGGACGGCCGTCCCGAGCTGCTGGACGCGGTCGGTGCCGCGCTCTCCGCGGTGCGCCGGGCGAAGTCCGAGGCGAAGGTGTCGATGAAGGCCGAGGTCGCCACCGCCCGGGTCAGCGGTGCCGCCGACGTCGTCGAGCTGGTCGGGCAGGCCGCCGCGGACCTGCGCAGCGCCGGCGGCATCTGGGAGCTGAGCCTGGTCGGCACCGGCGGTGAGCTGGCCGTCGACGTGGTGCTCGTCCCGCCGGCCGGCTGATCGTCCGGCACTCTGCCGGGGCGCCCTGCGCGCCGCCCCCCACCGCGCCCGCCTGCGGGTGTCACAGGGCGGCGGGCTGTCCCGTCGGGTTCTCGAGGACCTGACCGGGGAGGGGAGCCGAAGATGCTGATCGGGGAGCTGGCCGAGGCGTTCGAGGCGGAGCGCGGGTATCTGCGCGCCGTGGCCTACCGCATCCTCGGCTCGGTCACCGACGCAGAGGACATCGTCCAGGACGCCTGGCTGCGCCTCGCCCGGACCGACCCGGCCGTCATCGAGGACCTGCGCGGCTGGCTGACCGTGGTCGTCGGCCGTCTCTGCCTCGACCAGCTCCGCTCGGCCCGGGTCCGGCGGGAGACCTACGTCGGGCCGTGGCTGCCCGAGCCGCTGGTCGACCCGGCCGGTCCGGGCGGGGCGGGTGGCTCGGCGGTGGTCGGTGTCGCGGCCCACCCCCACCGGGGCCGGCCGGGGCCGTCCGGCGGGGGTGGCGCGACCGCCCCGGCCGGCGAGATCACGGCCGTCGCCGCCGAGCGGGCCGATCCGGCGGACCGGGTCACCCTCGCCGAGTCGGTCAACATGGCCATGCTGGTCGTCCTGGAGTCGCTGAGCCCGGCCGAGCGGACCGCGCTGATCCTGCACGACGTGTTCGGCTACGGCTTCGAGGAGGTCGCGGAGGTGACCGGGCGCAGCCCGGCCGCCAGCCGGCAGCTCGCGAGCCGGGCCCGGCGGCACGTGCGGGAGCGGGCCGTCCGCTTCGATCCCGACCCGGCGCAGCGGCGCGGTGTGGCCGACGCCTTCCTGGCCGCCGCGGCCGGCGGTGACCTGGCCGCGCTGCTGCGCGTCCTCGACCCGGACGTCGTGCTGCGTTCGGACGGCGGCGGCGTCGTGCGCGCCGCGCTTCGTCCGATCGAGGGGTCGGCGAAGGTGGCGAGGTTCCTGCGCGGGCTGGTCGAGAAGGGGCTGCGGGACCACGGGCCCAGGACGCGGTTCGTCCCGGTCGAGGTCAACGGCGGAGCCGGGGTGGCCACCTACGCGGGTTCGCGGCTCGTGAACATCGTCGCGTTGACCGTCGGGGGCGGGCTGGTCACGGAGATCGACATCGTGGTCAACCCGGCGAAGCTGCGTCACCTCACCGACCCGTCCCCCAGCGGCTGAGAGCACCGCGACCAGCGGCGGCGGCAACCGGGAGTGCCCCGGGTGGCGGCCCGATGCGGCAGGATGGAAACGTGGCCATCTACGCGCTGGGGGAGCTAGAACCCTCGATCGATCCGTCCGCGTACGTCCATCCCGACGCGACGGTGATC
Source organism: Parafrankia discariae (assembly GCF_000373365.1). Lineage (NCBI taxonomy): Bacteria > Bacillati > Actinomycetota > Actinomycetes > Frankiales > Frankiaceae > Parafrankia > Parafrankia discariae. The sequence continues at coordinate 400,627 of NZ_KB891102.1, read as the reverse complement.
GGGAACGTCACGATCGGCCCGGAGTCGACGGTCTGGCCCGGCGTCGTCCTGCGCGGCGACCAGGGGCGCATCGTCATCGGCGCGCGGACGTCCATCCAGGACGGCACGGTGATCCACACGACCGCCCAGTTCCCCACGATCGTCGGGGACGACTGCGTGATCGGGCACATCGTGCACCTCGAGGGCTGTGTGGTCGAGGACGGCTCCCTGGTCGGTTCCGGGTCGGTCGTGCTGCACCAGGCCCGGGTGTCCCGGGGCGCGCTGGTCGCCGCGGGCGCCGTGGTCGGCAACCGGATGGTGGTTCCCGAGCGGGCGATGGCGCTGGGCATCCCGGCGAAGATCCGTGAGGGCGCCGCCTCGCAGGAGCTCATCACCATGGCGGCCGCCCACTACGTCGAGAACGGGCGCCGCTTCCGCAAGGACCTGCGCCGCCTGGACTAACCCCGCGCCGTGGGGCGCGGTATCGCCGGTGCCCCGGCCGCTGGCGGGCCTGGTCGGCGGGCCTGGGTCCGACGGTGGAGGCTCCGGTCTGTCTTTGCTGCTCGGCTCCTCGCCGTTTGATTTTTTTCTCGCCGTTTCAGACAGCGTTCCCGAGGGGATTCGCCCTGAAAGGGCAGAAAGATGACAAGCGGTGAGTAGGCGCACCCCGGTGCGCGGGAGTTTTGACCGATAGGCGGAGATTTGTTCGTGCTCTGGCGGTGCGGGCTGTGGCTTCGCCGGTCTGGAGAACGACGCTTCCGACTGCGGTCGGGCCCCAACCGGTTGCCGCCGCAGCGCTCCCGCACAGGCCGCCCACCCAGGCGCTGCCAGCACCCTCTGCCCCTCTGAACCTTCAAGCGCAACCCACCACCGGCTGTTATGCGCAACCACGCTCCGCCGCCGGGCGAAGCGTGGCCGTTGAGTGAGTCCTGGCTGTCACTCAACGGCCACGGTTCCTCGACTGCCGCGCATAGTGGCCGGGTTGGCGTGGATACTTATCGCTTCCGGCTCTCCGGTTGCGGCTTCGGCCTTGAGGATCTCGGGTGGACGCCCCGCCCCCGGCGGCGGAGGCCACCGCGAGCCACGGTCGAGCACGGTGCCCCTCCGGAACCCCGGAACCCTCCGAACCCCCGCAGGCCGTGGTCATCACAGCCAGAACAGTCGACCGTGGTGTTCCGCGGAACACCCGAACCGGACACGGCACGCCGGCGACAGATCAATCTCCGCGGGACGGGCACCAGGATCCGCTGGGTCACGCCAGAACCCGCTCCGCTAGTTGTCCGAGGTCGAGATCTCCGGGCGTAGCATGCCGGGCGGCGGGGAGCCCGTTGCCCGGACCCAGCCGCGCGCGGCGACCCGCTCGGCGGCCAGCCGGCCGAGGCCGATGACCAGGCCGGAGAGCGCGGCCCAGGCGATCGCCTCCGCCCAGTCGGTCTCCGGGTCCGCCGGGTTCACCGGCGGGTCGGACTTGCGCACCTTGCGGTAGGCCGCGGTGACGCCTCTGCTCGCCGCGGTTCCGGCGAGCGCGGTCGCCGCGCCGCCCACGACCTTCCATCCCATCTTCGAAGCCGGTCCGGCCACCCCACACCTCTCGTCCGTCCGCCCCGACCTGCCGGGGCGCAGCTGATGTCGCTCTTCTGCCTTACCCCGTGGCGCGCGGATTCCCCCTCGCCGCCGGCGGAGGTCCGGGCCGTCCTCGTGTCGCCGGCATGTGCCGGCCGCCCGGTGCCGGGGAGTCGTTAGTGTCGCGGACAGCCCGCCCGGGTGAGGACGACCCAGGAGAATCATGACCGCGACCACCCCCACGCCACCCGGCGCCCCGCCTACCGCCGATGCCCCGCGCACCGATGCCCCGCGCACCGATGCCCTGTGCGCCGGCGCCCCGCCTGCCGCCGCCGTACCCGGTGCCGGCCTGCCCGGTGCCAGCCCGACCGGCGATGGCCCGACCGGTGACATCGTCCCCGGCCCGCAGCGTCCCGGGCCGTCGACCCGCCAGCCGGTCGGTGACTCGGGCCCGCTGGAGGTGCTGATCCAGCGTCTGGATCCGGACCTCCCGCCGCCCGCCTACGCCCAGCCCTCGGACGCCGGTGCCGACCTGGTGACCGCGCAGGACGTCACGCTGGCGCCCGGTGAGCGGGCCGTCGTCGGAACCGGCCTGTCCGTCGCGCTGCCCGAGGGCTACGCGGCCTTCGTGCATCCCCGTAGCGGACTGGCCGCGCGGCACGGTCTGTCCGTGGTCAACGCCCCCGGAACCGTCGATGCCGGTTACCGTGGAGAAGTCAAGGTGATACTTATAAACACCGATCGAAGCGAGGCCATCGCGCTGCGCCGTGGGGACCGGGTGGCCCAGCTCGTGGTTCAGCGGGTGGAGCACGCGGTGTTCCGCGAGGTCGACCTGCTCCCGGAGTCGGTCCGGGGCGCGGGCGGTCTCGGATCCACGGGTGGCTTCGGGCAGTCCCGTGACGGTGGGCCGCGAAGGGAGGGCAACGGTGTTCGGTCGGGGTCGTAGGTCGTCGGCCGCCGCGGCGGTCGACGAGCGGGTGGCGGAGCCGGACGACGTCGACCTGGTCGGCCCGTTCGACTCCGAGGAGGCACCCGCCGACGACGTGCACCGGCTCGACCTCGGGGCGCTGCGGGTACCGGCGCTGCGCGGCGTCCAGGTGCAGTTCCAGGTGGAGGAGTCGACCGGCAAGCCGCTCACCGTCGTCGTGACGGACGGGCGCAGCGCCATGGAGCTCGCGGTGTTCGCGGCGCCGAAGACCAGCCCGTTGTGGGACGACGTCCGCACGGAGATCCTGGAGACGGTGCGGGACACCGGCGGCAGCGAGGTCGAGGGCCCGTACGGCCTGGAGCTGCGGCTGCGGCTGCCCACGAGCCGGCCGGGGGAGACCGTGCCCGGGCGGATGATCGGCGTCGACGGGCCCCGCTGGTTCCTGCGGGCCGTCGTGACCGGCGCGGCCGGGCAGGACCCGTCGGCCGGCCCGCTGCTCGACGAGACGCTCAGCGGCATCATCGTGGTCCGTGGTGACTCGGCGATGCCGGTGCGGGATCCGCTGCCGCTGCGGCTGCCGAAGGAGGTCTCCGAGCATCCGGACGGGCCCGCCGCGGAGGCCGACCAGCGCGCGGACTCCAGCCCCGCGGTCCCGGTTCCCGGGGTGCGGATCAGCGAGACCCGCTGACCCGTTTCCCGCCCTCTCCGCCGGTGCGGCGGCCACGCCGGCGGCGGTGACCGGAGGCGGAACGGCGCCGTAACAGTGCGGGAACGGGTCCGCGGTGCGCGGCGGCTCCTCGCCGGGCGTCCCATCATGGGCGCGATCGGTGGTGGCGGGTGGTCCGTCCACCTCATAATCCCGGTTCAGGGCGCCGATGCGTGGGCTGTGGTGGGTTTCCCACCCGCTGGTCCGGTGACGTCCCAGGTTTCGGATTCCGTCGCCCGGGTTCGGGAGCGGTTCGATGATCGGAGGAGCCGTGGGCGAGGGGCGCGGCTGGTTGGGACGACGGTTCCACCGGCTGACAGCGGACAACCAGGAACTTGAGGATGAGGAGCTGCGGCAGGCGTCGGTCGCCGCCGGGGCGGACCCGATGCACGCCTGTCGGGACCGGGAGGAGGCCTGCGTCGCCGGATCAATACGTTCGGTAACCGTCCGGGCGCGTTCGGGGGCGCCGAGCCTGGAGGTCGACCTCTATGATGGAAGCGGCACCGTGACCCTCGTGTTCCTCGGTCGCAAGCACATCGCGGGTATTGAGGCCGGTCGATCGGTCAAGGCCTCCGGCCGTGTCGTCGTGCGCGACGAGCGAACCACGATGTTCAACCCCCGCTACGAGCTGCTGCCAGCCTCCTCGACCAGCGCCTGAGCGGCGCCCGGCGACAGGACTACACCGCCCATGCCACCAGCGTCTGCGCAGGATCCGTCAGTGCCGAACCCGGTGACGGGTGGCCCGGGTGTCCCCGGTGCCACCGGTGTCCCTGACGATCCGGCCGGGCCCGAGGACGGCGACGGCCGGTCCGGCAAGGCCGGTGGCCGGTCCGGCAAGGCCGGCGGCCGGTCCGGCAAGGCCGGCGGCCGGTCCGGTGGGTTCGGCGGCCGCGGTACCGGCGGTGAACAGCCGGTCACGCTGGCCGAGGCCGTGGGTGGCCCGCGGGGGATCATCGACAGTGCCATACCGACGGTGGCGTTCGTCACCGTCAACGCCGAGGCCGGTCTCACGGCCGGGATCATCGTCGCGATCGCGGCGGCGGTCGGGCTCGTGGTGCTGCGGATGGTGCGGCACGAACCCGTCCAGCAGGCGTTCTCCGGGCTGTTCGCGGTCGGGTTCGCCGCCTTCATCGCCTCCCGCACAGGCAGCGCCGAGGGCTTCTTCCTGCCCTCGATAGCGAAGAACGCAGTCTGCGCCGTCGTCGGCCTCGGCTCGGTGCTCGTCGGGCGTCCCGTGGGCGGCTACGTGATGGCCGGCTTCGACCAGCGCTACTCCGACTGGCGGGAGACACCGTCCGTCCGGCGGGCGGCGATCTGGGCCACCTTCGTCTGGATCGCGGTGTTCACCGCGCGGTTCGCGATCCAGGGCGTGCTCTACCTCGCGGGGGAGTCCGGCTGGCTCGCGGCGGCGAACATCGTGCTGGGCCTGCCGTTGTTCGGCGCGGCCGTGCTTGCCACCTTCGCGATCGTCCGGCGCCTCGCCCCGCCGGCCGATGACGAGCCGTCCGGGGAGGACGGGCCGGCCGGCGAGCCGGGCCAACTCGCCGCGGGCGTCCCGAACGACTGACGAACCGCGGCGCTCCGGCCACGAAACGCGCGCGCCCGGTCAGAGCACCCCGGAGACACGCTCGTTCCGGCCGTCGGCGGCGGGAACGGCGCCGAGCAGCGCCGCGAGACTCTCCTCGGCCTCGCTCGTGGTCGCGACCGCCAGCACCTCGTCGCCCGGCTCGAGCGTGCTGTCCGGCGACGGGACCACCGCGTTCCCGTCCCGCAGGATCACGACGACGGCGGAGTCCGGCGGGAGGTCGACGTCACCCAGCCGCCGGCCCACGACCGGCGCGTCCGCGGTCAGGGTGAGCTCGACCAGGGAGGCGTCGCCCTGGCGGAACTTCATCAGGCGCACCAGGTCGCCGACGCTCACCGCCTCCTCGACCAGCGCGGTCAGCATGCGCGGCGCGGAGACGGCCACGTCGACGCCCCAGGACTCGGTGAACAACCACTCGTTCTTGGGATGGTTGACCCGCGCGACCACCCTGGGCACGCCGAACTCGGTCTTCGCCAACAGGGAGACCACGAGGTTGACCTTGTCGTCGCCGGTGGCGGCGACCATCACCGCACAGCAGTCCAGGCCGGCGCCGTCGAGAGAGGACAGCTCGCAGGCGTCGGCGAGCAGCCAGCCCGCCGCGGGCAGCGCGTCCCGACGGATCTTGTTCGGGTCGCGCTCGATGATGAGCACCTCGGAGCCGTTCTCCAGCAGCTCGGCGGCGATCGAGCGGCCGACCTTGCCGGCGCCCGCGATCGCCACCCGCCGGTTCGCCGCGCCGATCCGGTCGGAGCCCCCGCTCCGCTCGGAACCGCCGCCCTGGCCGGCGTCGGCGCCGCCCTGGCCGGTGCCCCCGGTCCGCCCGTCCGGATCCGCCGTCATCGCAGGTCTCCGTCTCTCGTCGTCAGTCGTGGTCGGGGCCGGTGCGGATGATCGCGTCCGCCTCGGTGGCCCGCGCCTTGGTGACCGCGATGTGGAGGACGTCGCCGTCCTGCACCATGGTCCGCCCGTCGGGGAGTAGGCCGTCGCCGAAGCGGGTCACGCAGGCCACCCGGACCTCGGCCCGTGACTCCAGCTCGGTGAGCCGCCGTCCCACCCAGCCGCGCGCCGGCGTGACCGCCGTGAGCAGCACCGAGCCGGACGTGTCCGTCCACTCGGGAGTGACGGCGTCCGGGACGAGGCGACCGAGGATCTGGTCGCGGGTCCAGCGGACCGTGGCGACGGTGGGGATGCCGAGGCGTTCGTAGACCTCGGCCCGCCGGGGATCGTAGATGCGGGCCACCACCCGCTCCACGCCGAACATCTCCCGGGCGACCCGGGCGGAGATGATGTTCGAGTTGTCCCCGCTGGAGACCGCGGCGAACGCGGCCGCCTCGGCGATACCGGCCTCGACGAGGGTGTCCCGGTCGAAACCCATGCCGGTCACCGTCCGCCCGCCGAAGCCGGCCGACAGGCGATTGAACGCGGCCGGGTTCTGATCGATGACAGCCACCGAGTGGCCGAGCCGTTGGACGGCACCAGCCAGGGATGAGCCGACCCGGCCGCAGCCGAGGATCACGACGTGCACGGGAGGTGAGCGTAGTCCGACCGGGGTTGCCCGGTCGATGGCTGTCGGCCACCCGTCCCAACCAGCCGTCCTGCCAGCTCATCGGGCACGTGTGCGGCTATGCCCGGGTTGGAGTGCGCCACGTCACACACGCTGGGGAGGTGGGACTGTGGTCGGTAGCATCGCCGCGTGGCGCTCACAGACCGACTGAAGCGCGGATTCGTCGGTCGCCCCATCGGCTCGGACCGACTCGGTGAGACATTGCTGCCCAAGCGGGTCGCGCTCCCCGTGTTCGCCAGCGACGCGCTCTCCTCCGTCTCCTACGCGTCCGAGGAGATCCTGCTCGTCCTCGCGCTCGGCGGCCTCACGCTGCTGCACTACACGCCGTGGATCGCGGCCGCGGTCGTCATCCTGATGCTGACCGTGGTGGCGTCCTACCGGCAGAACGTGCACGCCTACCCCAGCGGTGGCGGCGACTACGAGGTGGCCTCGGTCAACCTCGGCCCGCGCGCGGGCCTGATGGTCGGCAGCGCCCTGCTGGTGGACTACGTGCTCACCGTCGCCGTGTCGGTCTCGGCGGGTGTCGCGAACCTGACCTCGGCGGCGACGGGGCTCGCCGAGCACAAGGTGCTCATCGCCAGCCTGCTGGTCGTGCTGCTCACGCTGGTCAACCTGCGCGGTGTGCGCGAGTCCGGGTCGGCGTTCGCCGTGCCGTCGTACGCGTTCATCCTCGGCATCCTCGTGATGATCGTGATTGGGCTGGTGAAGACCGCCCTCGGCCACGCCCCGCGGGCCGAGAGCGCCGGGTACGAGGTCCGCCCGGAACAGAACTTCGCCGGCCTGGCCCTGCTCTTCCTGGTCCTGCGGGCGTTCGCGTCGGGCTGCACGGCGCTGACCGGCGTCGAGGCGATCAGCAACGGCGTGCCCGCGTTCCGCCGGCCGAAGAGCCGCAACGCCGCCACCACGCTGCTGATGATGGGCGTCATCGCCGTCACGATGTTCGTCGGCGTGACGGCGCTGGCCCTGATCTCGGACGTCCACATCGCCGAGAACCCGGCGGATCTCATCGGGGCGCACGGCGAGCAGCGGACCGTCATCGCCCAGATCGCGGCCGCGGTGTTCGGGGACGGCTCGGTGGGCTTCGTCTACGTGGCCGCGGTGACCACGCTCATCCTGATCCTGGCGGCCAACACCGCCTTCAACGGTTTCCCGGTGCTCGGCTCGATCCTCGCGCGCGACGGCTACCTGCCCCGCCAGCTGCACACCCGCGGCGACCGGCTCGCCTACTCCAACGGGATCGTGCTGCTGGCCGGCTTCGCGATCCTGCTCATCGTCGTGTTCGACGCGCAGGTCACGGCGCTGATCCAGCTCTACATCCTGGGCGTTTTCATCTCGTTCACCCTCAGCCAGACCGGGATGGTCCGGCACTGGGCCCGGTTGTTGCGCGAATCCGACCCGGCCGCCATCGACGGCTCCGCCCCGCTGGCGGCGGGTGTGGAGCGTGGCGGCGAACGGACTTCGGAGCGGTCCGCCGAGCGCGGCGGTGACCCGCTGGCCGGCGGTGTGCCGCTGGACGCGGGCCTGCGCCGCAGGATCCGCCGCTACCAGGCCATCAGCTTCCTCGGGGCCGGTCTGACCGGGGCCGTGCTCATCCTCGTGCTGCTCACCAAGTTCACCCGCGGGGCCTGGATCGTCTGCATCGCGATCCCGGTGATCTACCTGGGCATGCAGGCCATCCGCCGGCACTACGACCGGGTCGCCACCGAGCTGACGCCCGAGCCCGGGCCGCCGACGTTGCCGTCCCGGGTGCACGGGGTCGTCCTGGTCAGCAAGATCCACGCGCCGACCCTGCGCGCGCTGGCCTACGCGAAGGCCACGAAGCCGCACACGCTGGTCGCCGTGACCGTGGCCGTCGACCCGGCGGAGACGGAGCGGCTGCGCCAGGCCTGGGAGGAACGCGGTATCAAGATCGACCTCGTCGTGCTGGCGTCGCCGTACCGGGAGGTGACCCGTCCGGTGCTCGACTACGTCGCCCGCATCCGGCGGGAGAGCCCGCGCGACGTGACGGCGGTGTTCGTCCCGGAGTACGTCGTCGGGCGCTGGTGGGAGCACCTGCTGCACAACCAGAGCGCGCTGCGGCTCAAGGCCCGGCTGCTCTTCCAGCCCGGGGTCATGATGATCAGCGTGCCGTGGCAGCTCGCGTCCAGCTCGCACGCGCAGACCAGGCAGGAGTCGGTCGGCGCGGGCGCGGTCAGGCGGGGTAGCGCGGCCCCGCCCGCGCACTTCCGGCCCGGACTCCGGGGTCCCCAGCCGGGAGGCACGGGCGACGGTGACGCCGCCGTGCCCGCGAAGCCGCCGGCCGGCTCGAGCGCGCCGCCGCCCGGGGACGCCCCGTGAGCGGGCGCCCGGCCCGGCCGTCCAGCGGGACCAGACGACACACCGCGGCACCGGACGGGACCGTGGAGCGCACCGGGCGGCCGCCGCGACACCGCGCCGGTGACGCCGCCCGGGACCGTCCCGAGCGGGCTGACCGTCCCGAGCGCGCTGACCGGACCGACCGGGTGGCGCGCCCCGTCCCCGTCCCGCCCGGTGAGCTGGTGGAGCTCGAGGTCGGCCAGGTCGCGCACCGTGGGCTCTGCGTGGCCCGTGCCGGCGGCCGGGTCGTGTTCGTGCGGCACGCCCTGCCCGGCGAGCGGGTACGGGCCCGGATCACCGACGTCTCCCACGACCGGTACTGGCGGGCCGACGCCGTCGAGATCCTCGTCGCCTCCCCCGACCGGGTGGCGGCGCCCTGCCCGCACGCGCGCCCCGGCGGCTGCGGGGGGTGCGACTGGCAGCACGCCACCCCGGCCGCGCAGCGCCGACTCAAGGCGCGGGTGGTCGAGGACGCGCTGCGGCGGCTGGCCGGGCTCGACCGCGCCGTGCTGGTGGAGGCGCTGCCGTCGGAGGGACCCGACGGGCTGGGCTGGCGCACCAGGATGCGCTTCTCGCGGACGCCCGACGGCGGCGTCGGGCTGCGCGCGCACCGCTCCCACGAGGTGGTGCCCACACCCGACTGCAGGATCGCCCATCCGCTGCTCGCCCAGGTGATCGCCGACCCCGCCTTTCTGACCGGCCCCGGCTCGGCCGAGGTCACCGGCCAGGCGGTGGAGCTCGTGGCGATGCCGGGCGCGGCCGTGGCGTACTCGACGCGGTCCGGAGGGTGGCGCGTCACCGGGACCGGCTCCGTCACCGGGACCGGCTCCGTCACCGGGACCGGCTCCGCCGCCGGCGACTCCGCCGGGGCCGAGGGCGCCGAGCGGGCCGCCGCCGACCGTGCCGAGCCCGCGCTGGTCGAGCCGGCGCCGGTAGAGGTGGTCGAGACGGTCGAAGGCCGCGAGTTCCGGCTGGAGCCGGGGGTCTTCTGGCAGGTCCACCCGGCCGCCGCGGCGACCCTGGTGGCCGCGGTGCGCGCGGCGGCCGCCGCCGCGCCGGGGGACACCGCCCTCGACCTGTACTGCGGGGCCGGGCTGTTCGCCGCGTTCCTCGCCGAGGCGGTCGGACCGGCCGGTCGGGTCATCGCGCTGGAGTCCGACGAGGCCGCCGTCCGCTCCGCCGCGCGGAGCCTGGCGGACCTGCCCTGGGTGTCGCTGCGTTCGCTGCGGGTGACCCCGGCGACGGTACGCGGCCTCGTCGGCGCCGAGCCCGGTTCGCCCCGGCGGGCGGTGGACGTGGCGGTGCTCGACCCGCCGCGGACCGGCGCCGGCCGCGAGGTCATGGCCGAGCTCCTCGCGCACCGGCCGCGCCGGGTCGTCTACGTGGCGTGCGACCCCGCCGCGCTCGCGCGGGACGTCGCGGTCGCGGCGACCGAGGGGTATCAACTCACCGAACTCCGCGCGTTCGACCTGTTCCCGATGACCTCGCACGTGGAGTGCGTGGCCACCCTGGAACCCACGCCGGCGGGCTGGGCCGGCTCCGGGGACGCGGAGCCGACGCGATGACCGTTGACGGGCACGTGACCACGCCGCGAGGCTTTGTCTTCATGCCCCGAACGCCGCCCGGCTCCCAGTCGTCGCTGCGCGCCGCCAACCGGGAGCGGGTCCTGGGCGTGCTGCGGCGGGAGGGCAGCCTCGCCCAGGCGGAGATCGCGCGGCTCACCGGGCTGTCCCCGGCGACCGTCTCGAACATCGTCGGCCAGTTGCGCGAGAGCGGGGACGTCGACGTGCGGCCCGCGGTGAGCGGCGGGCGGCGCGCGGTCCGGGTGTCGCTGTCGCGGCGGTCCGGGGTCGTCGTCGGGCTCGACTTCGGCCATCGCCACCTGCGGGTCGCCGTCGGCGACCTCGCGCACGAGGTGCTGGCCGAAGGACGCCGTCGACATCGACGTCGATCACCAGGCCCAGGAGGGCATCGCGACGGCCGGCCGGCTGGTCGACGACCTGCTCGGGCGGCTCGCCGTCGACCGGGCGGACGTCGTCGGCGTGGGCATGGGCCTGCCCGGCCCGATCGACGCGGTCACCGGCGCCGTCGGGTCCTCGGCGATCCTGCCCGGGTGGGTCGGCGTGGCCGCCGCGGCGCAGATGTCGGAGCGGCTCGGGCTGCCCGTCCGGGTCGACAACGACGCCAACCTCGGTGCCCTCGCCGAGCTGCACTGGGGCGCCGGCCAGGGGGTGCGCGACCTCGCCTACCTCAAGGCATCCACCGGTGTCGGCTCCGGCCTGGTCATCGACGGGCGGGTGCACCGCGGCGGGTCGGGAACCGCCGGCGAGATCGGGCACACGACCCTGGACGAGAACGGCTCGGTCTGCCGCTGCGGGAACCGCGGCTGCCTGGAGACGATCGTCGGGACGTCGGTGCTGCTGGAGTCGCTGCGCACGAGCCACGGGCCGGAGCTCACCGTGCGCGGGATGATCGACCGCGCGGTAGCCGGCGACGCCGGGTGCGCCCGGGTCGTCTCGGACGCCGGCCGGGCCATTGGGAACGCGGCCGCGAACCTGTGCAACCTGCTGAACCCCGGGATGATCGTCGTGGGTGGGGACCTCGCGGCGGCGGGGGAGACGCTGTTGGAACCGATGCGCCAGGTGGTGCACCGCTTCGCCGTCCCGGCGGCCGTCCCGACGATCGTGGCCGGCGTTCTCGGCGAGCGCGCGGAGGTGCTCGGCGCCCTCGCGCTGGTGCTGCGCGAGGGCGAGCCGACCCCGCGCTGACCGGCGCCCTCTCGCCCGCCGCCCTCTCGTCCGCCGCCATCTCGAGCGCCACCATCTCGAGCGGCGCGATCCTGACCGGCGCGATCCCGGTGGGCGCGATCCCGGTGGGCGCCGCGCCGGCGGCACGGCGCTGACCGGCGTCACGTCGACATCCTCCGGCTTCGACCTCACGCGGTCCCGCCGCCGCGACCCTGGGTCGCCGTCCTGCGCCGTCGAGTCGTGATGCCATCGGGACATGAATGAGAAGCTTTGCGGACTTAATCCTTGTATTCAAGTCTTGACGGCAAAGTCCTCTTCTCCGCAGACTGCCACCAGAGCGTGACCGGTTCGCTCCGGCACGCAGCGGCGAACTCGGGAGGGGCGCGTGACAGACAACTCGCTCGACGACGGGGTACCGCGGCGCAGGCGGCCGCGCGGCCAGGCGGGGAGACGGCGAGGTCGCCTGCTCGCGGCCGCGTCGGTGGCGGTCATGGTCGTTCTGGCCGCCGTGGGATGTACGTCGGACTCCTCCGACGACGAGGCGCCCCAGGGAGGATCCGCGAGCGGGAGCATCGCCCTCCTCTTACCCGAGACCCAGACGACCCGGTACGAATCGGCCGACCGCCCCTACTTCCAGGCCCGGATCGCGAAGATCTGCCCCGACTGCAAGGTGCTGTACTCGAACGCCGACCAGGACTCGGCCGTCCAGCAGAACCAGGCCGAGCAGGCCATGACCAACGGCGCCAAGGTCCTCGTGCTGGACCCGGTGGACGGTGAGGCCGCGGCGGTGATCGCCCGCAACGCGCGGGACCGCGGCGTGCGGGTGGTCTCCTACGACCGGCTCATCCAGAAGGCGCCCGTCGACGCCTACATCTCCTTCGACAACGAGAAGGTCGGCCAGCTCCAGGGCCAGTCGCTCCTCGACGCGATCGGCGAGCGGGCCGGCGCCGGCAAGGTCATCATGATCAACGGTTCGCAGGACGACCCCAACGCCCAGCAGTTCAAGGACGGCGCCCTGTCGGTCCTGGAGGGCAAGGTGACGATCGGCTTCGACACGTTCACGCCCGACTGGTCCCCCGACACCGCCGGGCGGGAGATGGACCAGGCGATCACCACCGTCGGCCGGGAGAACATCGTCGGGGTCTACGCCGCGAACGACGGCATCGCCGGTGCCGTCGTCGCCGCGCTGCGCCGGGCGAACGTGACCCCGCTGCCGCCCGTCACCGGACAGGACGCCGAGCTCGCCGGAGTGCAGCGGGTACTCGCCGGTGATCAGCACATGACCGTCTACAAGGCCATCCGCCCCGAGGCGGAGCAGGCGGCCGACCTGGCGCTCGCGCTGCTGCGCGGCGAGCCCGTCGACACGATCGCGACCGATCGCGTCGACAACGGCGACGGCCAGGTCCCCTCCGTCCTGCTGGAACCGGTCGCGGTCACCCGGGACACCGTCGCCGAGACGGTGGTCAAGGACGGCTTCCTCGCCAAGGCCGACCTGTGCGCCGGCACCTTCGCGGCGGCCTGCGCGTCCGCCGGCGTCTCCTGACCTCGCCCCCGTCCCCGGGATCCGTGGTGCGCGGCGCCGGCGCCGGCGCCGCGCACCACGGATCCCCGTGCGACCGTTCCTGGAAGGCACGGGCCCGTCATGTCCGATCTGGTCAAGTCCGATCTGGTGCTGTCCCTACGCGGGATCTCCAAGCGTTTCGGCGCGGTGCAGGCACTCACCGACGTCGACCTGGACCTGCGGGCGGGGGAGGCGCTCGCGCTCGTCGGTGACAACGGCGCCGGCAAGTCCACGCTGGTCAAGTGCATCTCCGGCGTCGCGCCGCCGAGCGGCGGGGAGATCCGGTTCGCCGGCCGCCCCGTCCGCCTCGAACGCCCGCAGGACGCGGTGGCCCTGGGGATCGCGACCGTCTACCAGGACCTCGCGCTCTGCGACAACCTCGACGTCGTCAACAACCTCTTCCTCGGCCGGGAGCGCCGGCGGCGGGTGGGCCGGTTCGCCGGCGCGCTCGACGAGATCGGCATGGAGCGCAGCGCACTGGACCTGCTGCGCACGCTGGCGGTGAGCATCCCGAGCGTGCGCATCCCGGTCGCCTCGCTGTCCGGCGGCCAGCGGCAGTCCGTCGCGATCGCGCGCTCGCTGCTCGGTGATCCGGCGGTGGTCCTGCTCGACGAGCCGACCGCCGCGCTGGGCGTGGCGCAGACCGAGCAGGTGCTCGACCTGATCGTCCGGCTGCGCGAGCGCGGCCTGGCCGTACTCGTGATCAGCCACAACCTCGCGGACGTCTTCGCCGTGTGCGACCGCGTCGCGGTGCTCCGGCTCGGCCGCAACGCCGGCACGTTCGACGTCGGCTCCGCCTCCCGGGAGGACGTCGTGGCCGCGATCACCGGTGCCGACACGGCCCGCGGGACGGGCCGGGCGGAGGTGCGTTCGCGATGAGTGAGCTCGCGTCCGGCCCCGCCGAGCCCGCGCCCGGCCCCGCCCAGTCCAACCCCGCCCAACCGGACCTCGTCCAACCGGACCTCGTCCAACCGGACCTCGTCCAACCGGACCTCGTCCAACCGGCCCCCGCCCGGCCGGTTCCCGCCACGGGGGCGGTCGGTGCCGTCGCGCCCGGGCGGGGCGACGCGGCGGTCGACCCGCGCCTGCTCTTCGCCGGCCCGGGCCTGCGCGGCCTGGCGGACTCGGCGCTGCGCCACGTGCGCGCGGGCGAGCTCGGATCGCTGCCGGTCATCGTCGGGCTCGTCGTGATCTGGACGATCTTCCAGTTCCAGAACTCGAACTTCCTCACCTCCTACAACCTCACGAACCTCGCCCTGCAGGTCGCGGCGACCGGGACGATCGCCACCGGCGTCTTCCTCGTCCTGCTGCTCGGCGAGATCGACCTCTCGGTCGGCTGGGTCAGCGGGCTGTGCGCGTCGGTCATGGCGGTGCTCTCGGTGCGCCACGGGTGGGCGCCGGTGCTGGCGATCGTGGCCGCGCTGGTCGTCGGCGCCGCCGTCGGCGCCCTGCAGGGCAGCCTGTTCGCCGTGTTCGGCGTCCCGTCCTTCGTCGTGACACTGGCGGGGTTTATCGCCTGGCAGGGCGTGCAGCTCAAGGTGCTCGGCCGGGACGGATCACTCAACCTGCCGGACAGCGAGATCACGAAGCTGACGTCCACCTTCTTCACCGACGCCACCGGCTGGGTGATCGCCGGGATCGCCGTGGCCGGTTACGCCGGTGCCCAGCTCGCCGAGGTCCGCGGCCGGCGGCGGGCCGGGCTGCGGCCCCGCCCGATCACGGAGGTCGCGGTGCGGGTGGTCGTGGTGGGCGGCGCGCTCCTCGCGGCCGTGGCGGTGCTCAACGACGACCGCGGGCTGCCGCTGGCGCTGCTGATCTTCGGCTGCCTGGTGCTGCTGGTGGATCTGGTATCCCGGCGGACCAGCTACGGCCGGCACCTCTACGCCGTCGGCGGCAACGTCGAGGCGGCGCGCCGGGCCGGCATCAACGTGCGCGCGCTGCGCGTCTCGGCGTTCGCCGCCGCGTCCTGCCTGGCCGGTGTCGGCGGTGTGCTCGCCGCCGCGCGGCTCACCAGCGTCACGCAGGCCTCCGGCGGCAGCGACACGCTGCTCAACGCGATCGCCGCGGCGGTGATCGGCGGGACGAGCCTGTTCGGTGGGCGCGGCCGGGCCTGGTCGGCGCTGCTCGGCATCCTGGTGATCGGTTCGATCGCCAACGGGATGGACCTGCTCGGCCTCGACCAGTCGGTCAAGTTCATCATCACCGGGTCGGTCCTGCTCGCCGCGGTGCTGCTGGACGCGGTCGCGCGCCGGGGAAGGCAGGCGAGCGGCCGCGGGTGAGCCGCCGGGCCCGGATGGCGCTGACCGTGTGTAATCGCACTCGACCTTATCGGGGGTGCCCATAACGGCCGGCCGCATGTGACGGCGATGTGACAACGGGATGACGGTCCCAGCAGCGTTCGTACGAAGGGCCCGCCGGCCCGGGAAAAAGGCCCCGCCGGCGGGCCCTCGTGGTGTCCGCGGCGGCCCGGCGCGGGGCCGCGCCCGGTGTCGGCGGACGCGTCACGCCTGGTTCCGGGGCTCTCTTCACCGGCTACTCGTCGCACATTACCGACAACGGGGAGGTGGATTCTACCGCGACCCGGCGGAATATCTGACGCTCTTCGGGCAGCTCACATGTCGGGAGCCTGTCTGCGGAGCCCGGGGTGCCCTGCGTAGACTTTGCCGGACCCGGACCGATCCCCTTTCGGGGGAGGGAGAGCACGCCGTGTCGCTTCTGTCGACGATCGACAGCCCGCAGGACGTCAAGCGCCTCGACCATGAGGAGCTGGTGACGCTCGCGGCTGAGATCCGTGATTTCCTCATCCACGCGGTTGCCCGCACAGGCGGCCACCTAGGGCCGAATCTGGGCGCTGTAGAACTCACTCTCGCAATCCACCGAGTGTTCGATTCACCATTCGACCGCGTCCTCTGGGACACGGGCCACCAGTCCTATGTTCACAAGATTCTGACCGGCCGCCGGGAGCAGTTCGACCGCCTCCGTCAGCGTGGTGGGCTCTCCGGCTACCCGAGCCGGGCCGAGTCCGAGCACGACATCATCGAGAACTCGCACGCCTCCACGGCGCTGTCGTACGCCGACGGGCTGTCCCGCGCCTACGAGCTGCGCGGGGAGAACCGGGCCGTCGTCGCGGTCGTCGGTGACGGGGCGCTTACCGGTGGAATGTGCTGGGAGGCGCTGAACAACATCGCCGCCAGCGACCGGCAGGTGGTCATCGTCGTCAACGACAACGGCCGGTCCTACTCACCCACCATCGGCGGCCTCGCCGACCACCTCGCGTCGCTGCGCCTGGCGCCCGAGTACGAGCAGGTCCTGGACGTCGTCAAGCAGGTGCTGGGCCGCACCCCGCTGGTCGGCGCCCCGCTGTTCGACGCCCTGCACGGGATCAAGAAGGGCATCAAGGACGTCGTCACCCCGCAGGGCATGTTCGAGGACCTCGGGCTGAAGTACGTCGGCCCGGTGGACGGCCACGACGTGGTCGCCATGGAGTCGGCGCTGCGCCGGGCCAAGGACTTCGGCGGCCCGGTGATCGTCCACGCCATGACCCGCAAGGGCTTCGGGTACCCGGCGGCCGAGCAGGACGACGCCGACAACTTCCACGCCGTCGGCGTCATCGACCCGCTGACCGGCAAGCCGAAGTCGGCGGCCAAGGGCACCACCTGGACCTCGATCTTCTCCGAGGAGATCGTCCGGATCGGCGCCGAGCGGCCCGACGTGGTCACGATGACCGCGGCGATGCTCCAGCCGGTGGGCCTGAAGTCGTTCGCCCAGGCCTTCCCGGACCGGATCTTCGATGTCGGCATCGCCGAGCAGCACGCGGTCACCTCGGCCGCCGGCCTGGCCATGGGCGGTCTCAAGCCCGTCGTGTGCATCTACGCGACGTTCCTGAACCGCGCCTTCGACCAGGTCCTCATGGACGTCGCGATGCACCGCCAGCCGGTGACCTTCGTGCTCGACCGCGCCGGGATCACCGGCGAGGACGGCGCGTCCCACAACGGCATGTGGGACATGTCCTTCCTGCAGGTCGTGCCGGGCCTGGCGATCGCCGCCCCGCGGGACGCGCCGACCCTGCGCGCCGAGCTCGACGAGGCGGTCTCCAACACCGACGGCCCGACGGTCGTGCGCTACCCCAAGGGCAAGATCCCCGCGGACTCGCCCGCGATCGACCAGGTCGGCGGGGTCGACGTCCTCTACCGGGCGCCGGCGACCGCGCGGCACCGCGAGGTGCTGCTCGTCTCGATCGGCGCGATGGCCCCGACCTGTCTGGACGTCGCCGAGCGCGTCGCCAGCCAGGGCATCGGCATCACCGTCGTCGACCCGCGCTGGGTCAAGCCGCTCGACCCGGCCCTGGTCGACCTCGCCCGCGACCACGACCTCGTCGTGACCGTCGAGGACAACGGGCGGGTCGGCGGCGTCGGTGCCTGCGTGGCGCAGCTGCTGCGCGACGCCGACGTCGACGTCCCGGTGCGTGAGTTCGGGGTGGCCCAGCGCTTCCTCGACCACGGCAAGCGCGACGACGTGCTGGCCGAGGTCGGCCTGGCCCCGCAGGACCTGGCCCGCAAGGTGATCGAGGCGGTCGCCAAGCGCCAGCACGCCCTGATGGGCGACGAGGTCGGCGCGGACGAGTCCAACCAGACGCCCGCCGCCGGCGGTCAGGCCTGACCGGCCAGGCCTGACCGGCGCGGCCGGGTCGCGCCCTCGCGCGCGGCCCGGCGCGGGTGCCGCCCGGTGGACGCCTTAGGCTGACCCGGTGAGTCGGCGTCCCGCGCACAGCGAACCCCCGTCCGCCACGGCTGACGGGGGCGTCGTGCGTGGGCCCGCCGCCGATCGGGTGGCGGGCCCCGACGAGGCCAGCCCGGAACCGGAGCCGGTGCGGGAGCCGGCGGCTCCCGCCGCCCGCCGGGGCGTGCGGTGGTGGGGGGTCCGCGCCGCCCTGGCGCTCGCCGCGGCGCTGCTCGTCGTGGCGCTGGTCGGCCAGTGGAACGACGTGCGGGACTCGCTGGGCGAGCTGACCGTCCTCGGCGTCGTCGGCTCCGGCGTGGCGACGACGCTCGCGGTCGGCGCCACCGTCCTGTCCTGGCGCGCCGTGCTCGCCGGGCTCGGTGCGCGGCTGCCGCTGCGGGCCGCCGTCCGGATCTTCTGCGTCGGCCAGATCGGCAAGTACATCCCGGGCAGCGTGTGGCCCGTCCTCGCGCAGATGGAGCTCTCCCGCGACTACGGGGTCTCCCGGCCTAAGTCGGCCCTGGCGAGTCTCGTGGTCCTCGCGCTGGCGGTGCCCTGCGGTGGTCTGGCCGCGGCCGTCACCCTGCCCTTCGCCTCCCGCGACGCGCTCGCCGACTACTGGTGGGCGCTGGCGGTGGTGCCCGTCTTCGCGGTGGTGCTCTACCCTCCGGTGCTCGCCAGACTGCTGGCGGTCGCGTTCCGGCTGCTGCGCCGCCCGCCGCTGACCGAGCCGCTGACCGCCCGCCCCATCGCCGTCGGCGCCGGCTGGCTGCTGGCCAGCTTCGCCTGCTACGGCGTGGGGACCTGGCTGCTGGTCCGTGACCTGCAGCCCGAGGTCGGCGGCGCCCGGCTGGTGGCGCTGTGCGTCGGCGCCTACGCCCTGGCCTGGACGGCGGGCTTCCTGGTGCTCGTCCTGCCCGCGGGCGCGGGCGTGCGCGAGGCCGTCCTGGTGCTCGCCCTGGCCCCGGCGCTGCCGAGCGGCCCGTCGACGCTGATCGCGCTGGTCGCACGCCTGCTCGCGACGGTCGCCGACATCGTCTGGGCGCTGGTCGGGGTGGTGCTGCGTCCGCGGGGCGAGGTGGCCGCCGACCGGCCGGACGATCTCGCCGGGTCGGGCCGGACCGGGCCACGGGCCGGCGGCGCCGCGGCCGTCACCCAGCCGGCGCCGAGTAACCGCTGACCCGCGCACCGGCGTGGAAATACCACCGCTCCGCATACCGTCGATGATCGGGCGCGTGACCGGCGGGGTGCCCAGAGCGATGTCCTCCGTATTTGGATCATCGGTCGGGTGTCCTTTCGGACGGAGTTCTGGAAATCGCGACGGCTCAGGCTTTCCGCCGGAGGTGACGCTCGGTGGCGAAACGGCGGTGCTGCTTTTCGTCCCGGGGGACTTCGGTGGCCCGACGCGTCGGGTGAGTTTTCGTCGGTTTCCTGTTCCGGTCGATGCCGTGAAACGGGTGAATCGGTCGGTTCCAGTCGCTGGCCGTGTCGCTGGGTAACAATTCTCCTGTGGCGGGCGCAACGCGACGTCCGGGTACGGATCACCATGTTCGGTGATCCGTACCCGGCCCCGCCTCAGACGGACGACGGCCGGCTGACCGCGGGCCGGGCCTGGACGGGCGCCGCCGTCCTCGCGGGTGACGGCAGCAGCGTGGCCACCGCCGCGGCGGTCAGCAGGACGGCCGCCCCCACCCACAGCGCGGGCCGGGTGCCGTCCACGAACGCCGCCGGGCTCCCGTAGCCGCCGTTCGCGGCGAACACCGACGCCAGCACCGCGACGCCCAGGACGCCACCGAGCTCGCGCATCGCGTTGTTCGTACCGGAGGCGAGGCCCTCCTGCTCCGTCGGGACCGAACCGAGGGCCACCGACGCGACCGGGACGAAGAACAGCGCCATGCCCACCCCGGCCAGGACGAACGGCGCGATGAGTCCGGCGTAGTCGGCTCCGGTGTCCAGGATCGTCGCGAGCCAGGCCAGGCTCAGGGCCTCGATCGCCATCCCGGCCACGATCAGCGGGGGCCCGCCCCCCCCCGCCGCGAGCGGGGGGGCGCCCGCCGATCCGGTCCGAGAGCGGTCCGGCGATCGGGGCGATCAGCAGCGGCATCGCCGTCCAGGGCAGCGTGCGGATGCCGGCCTCGAGGGGCGAGTAGTCGAAGACGTTCTGCAGGGCCTGCGCCAGCAGGAAGATGGAACCGAACATCCCGACCGAGAACAGCAGCGACACCGCGTTCACCGCGGCGAACCCGCGGCGGCGGAACAGGGCCAGCGGCAGCATGGGGCTCCCGCCGCGGCGGGCCACCCGCCGCTCCCAGCCGATGAAGGCGCCGACCCCGGCCGCGCCGGCCAGCAGCGACGTCAGGACGGCCGGGCTGGTCCACCCGTGGCTCTCACCGCGGACCAGCCCGAGCGTGACGCCGAGCAGGCCGGCGGAGATGATCGCGACACCCGGCAGGTCCAGCCGGCCGGCCAGCCCGCGGGACTCGGTGAGCCTGCGCAGCGCGAGCGGGAGCGTCACCAGGCCGATCGGCACGTTCAGCCAGAAGATCCACTGCCAGCTCGCCCCCTCGGTGATCGCGCCGCCGACCAGCGGCCCGACGGCCACGGCGAGCCCGGACATCGCCCCCCACACGCCGAGCGCGGCGCCCCGGCGCTCGGGTGGGACCGCCGCTGACAGCAACGTCAGGCTCAGCGGCAGGACCAGCGCCGCGCCGACGCCCTGCATGGCCCGGGCGGCGATGAGCGCCTCGATGGACGGCGCGAGCGCCGCGCCGAGGCTGCCCAGGGTGAACAGCCCGAGCCCGGTGGCGAACACGGCCCGCCGCCCGAGCCGGTCGCCGAGCGCGGCGCCGGTCAGCAGCAGCACCGCGAACGGCAGCGTGTAGGCGTTCACCACCCATTCCAGGCCCTCCAGGCCCGCCCCGAGGTCGTTGCGGATCTGGGGGAGTGCGGTGGTGACCACCAGGTTGTCCAGGGCCACCATGAACGCCGTTATGGACGTCACGACGAACGTCCAGACAGTGGCGGATCGCTTGCCGGTCACGGGCTCCTCCAAGGTCTTGAGTGCTCACTACCTTCATTGGGTAGTGATTGATCACTAGGTTGTGGTCGCGGACGAGGCCGCGAGCGGATGGAACGGGTGCGGGGCGGAACGGGCGCGAAGAGGTGGGGCGCGGATCCGGACCGGCCGGGGCGGGTCGCCCAGGCCGGCTAGTTGCAGATCTCCCGGGCCCAGCGGTCGCCGATCTCCTGCAGGCTCATCGCGGCCACGACGTTGAGCAGCATGCCGTGCCCGAAGAACGCGCGCAGTTCCTCGTCGTCGCAGCCGCTGACGCGTTCGACGGTCTGCCACAGGTCCCGGAAGCCCTGCCGGGTGACCTCCTGGATGTCCGGGTCGCCGCAGGAGGCGTAGCTCTGCATCTGCATGAGCAGGTAGGTGCGGTCGGTGAGCAGCTCGTCGTAGGCGGACCCGATCGCCGTCAGCGCGTCGGCGCCGACCAGGTCACCCGCCGCGGTCTCGAAGCGTTCGCGGGTCAGGGTGAAGGTGGCCCGGACGGCCGCCAGGAACAGCTCCTTCTTGGTGGGGAAGAGCCGGAACAGATAGGGCTGGGAGATGCCGGCGCGGGCGGCGATCGCCTCGGTGGACGTGCCGGTCAGGCCGCCCAGCGCGAACTCCTCGACGGCCGCCGTGAGCACCACCGCGCGTCGTTGCTCCGCGCTCATCCGGGTGCCGGTGCCGCCGGTCGTCTTTGGGGCCATGACGTCAAGGTAGTGGTCACTCAATAACCAAGTCAAGGGGAGCGCCGACCTGGGGCGTGACGGATCCGGATGTCGGCCCGGCCGGGCGTTCCGGGCGGGCGACGGTCACGGGTCGCCCGCCCGGAACGCCCGGCCGTTCAGGCGACGGTGGCGACGCCCGGCGGCCCGAAGCGGCGACCGGTGACGCGTTCGCTGATGCCGGTGCGGTCCAGGTAGGGCGTGATGCCGCCGAGGTGGAACGGCCAGCCGGCGCCGAGGATCATGCAGAGGTCGACGTCCGCCGCCTCGGCGACGACACCCTCGTCCAACAGCAGCCTGATCTCCTGGGCCAGCGCCGAGAGCGCCGCCTCGCGGACCTGCTCGGGCGTCATCGGCGTGCCGGCACCGGTGGCCGCCGCGCCGTGCTCGCTCCGGACGTGCTCGCCCCGGACGAGCTCGGCGACCTCCGGGTCGACGATCTGCTCGCCGCCCGGTCCGGCCGTGTAGAAGCTGCCCTTGCCGGCGGCCACGACCCGCGCCAGGCCGTCCGGCGCGCGGAACCGGTCCGGCATGGCCTCGTGCAGGGTCCGGGCCACGTGCAGCGCGACCGGCGGGCCGACCAGCGAGAGCAGGACCAGCGGCGACATCGGCAGGCCGAGCGGGTCGAGCGCGCCGTCGGCCCGCTCGATCGGGGTGCCGGTCTCGGTCGCCGCGAGCACCTCGCCCATGAACCGGGTGAGCAGGCGGTTCACCACGAAGGCCGGCGCGTCCGCGACCAGCACCGCGTTCTTCTTCAGCTGCCTGGCGACCTGCAGCGTGGTCGCGATCGTGGCGTCGTCGGTCCGCGGGGTGCGCACGACCTCGACCAGCGGCAGCACCGCCACCGGGTTGAAGAAGTGCAGCCCGGCGACCCGCTCCGGGTGGGTCAGGTCGGCGGCCATCTCGGCGACCGAGAGGGCCGAGGTGTTGGTGAGCAGCAGCGTCTCCGGCTTCACCACGGACTCGAGCTCGGCGAGCACCGCCTTCTTGACCGCCATGTCCTCGAAGACGGCCTCGATGATCAGGTCGGCGTCGGCGAACGCGTCCTTGGTCAGTGAGCCGGTCACGGAGGCTTTGAGCCGGTTCGCGCGGTCAGGGGAGATCCGCCCGCGCAGCAGCAGGTTGTCGATCTCGCTGTGGACGTGCGCGACTCCCGCGTCGAGGCGCGCCTGGTCGAGGTCGGTGAGGACGACCGGCACCTCCAGCCGCTGGGCGAACAGCAGCCCGAGCTGGCTGGCCATCAGCCCCGCGCCGACCACGCCGACCTTGGTCACCGCCCGGGCCAGCGAGCGGTCCGGCCCGCCGACCGGTCGCTTGGCGCGCCGGTTCACCAGGTCGAAGGCGTAGAGCCCGGCGACGAGCTCCTCGCCGGACCCCAGATCGGCCAGCGCCGCGGTCTCGGCGGCGTACCCGGTGTCGGCGTCCGCCGTCTCGGCCAGCGCCATCAGTTCGAGCGCGCGGTAGGCGGCCGGGGCGGCGCCGTGCAGCCGGGCGTCGGCCAGGACGCGCCCGCGCTCCAGCGCCGCGGCCCAGGCGGCACCCCGCTCGACGGGGCGGCGGCCCTTGGCCGGGTCGTCGACCTCGCCGCGCAGGACCTGGCCGACCCAGCGCAGCGCCTCCTCCAGGAAGTCCGCGGAGTCCAGCAGGACGTCACCGAGGCCGAGCTTGAACGCCTGGGGGCCGCGCAGCGTCCGGTTCTGGCTGAGCGCGTTGTCGATCATGATCGTGACCGCGTTCTCGGCGCCGACGAGGTTCGGCAGCAGCTGGGTGCCGCCCCAGGCCGGCACCAGGCCGAGGAACACCTCTGGCAGCGCGATCGGCGCGGCCCCCGCGGAGATCGCCCGGTAGTCGCAGTGCAGCGCCAGCTCCAGGCCGCCGCCCATCGCGGCACCGTTGACCAGCGCGAAGGTCGGGACCCGCCGGTCGCCCAGCCTGCCCTCGCCGACCCGGCGCAGCGCGGCGTGCCCGAGCTCGCCCAGGGCGGTGAGCTTCGGCCGGACCTCGGCCGGGTCGGTCAGCGACGACCGGTAGGAGAGATCCGCGCCGGCGCAGAAGATGAACGGCTTGCCGGTCACCGCCACCGCCGCCACCGGCGGGTCGTGGGCCTCGATCTCCTCGACGGCGGCGAGCAGCGAGCGCAGCCCGCCCGGGCCGAAGGTGCTCGGGCGGGTGTGGTCGTGGCCGTTGTCCAGGGTGATGAGCGCGACCGGGCCGCTCACGCCGGGCAGTCGCGCGTACCGGACGTGGGCCTGCGTGACGACCTCGTCGGGATGGTCCAGGGTCATCGCGGCGCTGCTCATGCTCCGTCTCCCGTCCGGCCGAAGTGCGGGTTCTCCCAGATCGTCGTCGCGCCCATGCCGAAGCCCACGCACATCGCGGTCATCCCGTAGCGGACCTCGGGATGCTCCTCGAACTGGCGGGCCAGCTGGGTCATCAGTCGCACCCCGCTGGAGGCGAGCGGGTGGCCGTACGCGATCGCGCCGCCGTAGGCGTTGACCCGCGGGTCGTCGTCGGCGAGGCCGAAGTGCTCCAGGAAGGCGATCACCTGCACGGCGAACGCCTCGTTCAGCTCGAACAGGCCGATGTCGTCGATGCCCAGGCCGGTGCGGGCCAGCGCCTTCTCCGTGGACGGGATCGGGCCGACCCCCATGACCTCGGGGGCCACCCCGGCGAACCCGAACCCGACCAGCGACATCTTCCGGGTCAGGCCGAGCTCGGCGGCGACGTCCGCCGCGGCGAGCACGCAGCCGGTGGCGCCGTCGTTGATGCCGGCGGCGTTGCCCGCGGTGACCCGTCCGTGCGGCCGGAACGGTGTCCGCAGCCCGGCGAGGCTCTCGACGGTGGTGCCGGGTCGGGGCGGCTCGTCCGCGGTGACCAGCTCCCAGCCGCTCTCGACGTGCCGGGCGGCGACGGGGACGAGGTCGGGCTGGATCCTCCCGTCCGCGTAGGCCTTGGCGGCCTTGGCCTGCGACGCGGCGGCGTAGGCGTCCGCCCGCGCGCGGGTGATCCCCGGGTAGCGGTCGTGCACGTTCTCCGCGGTCATGCCCATGACCAGCGCGGAGGGGTCGACGAGGCGCTCGGAGACGAACCTCGGGTTCGGGTCCACGCCCTCGCCCATCGGATGGCGGCCCATGTGCTCGACGCCGCCGGCGATGGCCACGTCGTAGGCCCCGACGGCGATCGCGGACGCGGTGGTGGTCACCGCCGTCACCGCGCCCGCGCACATCCGGTCGATGGCGTAGCCGGGCACCGACTCGGGCAGCCCGGCCAGGATGCCGGCGACCCGGCCGATGGTCAGGCCCTGGTCGCCGATCTGGGTGGTCGCCGCGATCGCGACCTCGTCGACCCGCTCCGGCGGCAGCCCGGGATTGCGCCGCATCAACTCACGGATGACCCGGACCACCAGGTCGTCGGCCCGGGTCTCGGCGTAGACGCCCTTGGCCTTGCCGAAGGGAGTGCGTACACCGTCGACGAACACCACGTCACGGATCGAACCCTGCGCGCTGACGAACACCACCGGCCTCCTTGACGCCTCACCCGTGGGCGGCACGTGCGTGGCCCGCGGCAGACGGTGTCGGGCCGGCTGCCCGCGGTGGCGCCGGACCGCGACGGGAACAGCCTACGGCAGGAGTTACCCATGGGTAGGTAAGGGTCGGTACGTACCGCGCGTGTGGCCGGAGCCCCTGCCCGTCAGGACGCGGCGGGTTCCCCACCGACCGGCGGCCGGCCGCCGGACCGTCGCGTTCTCGCCCGCGCGGCTCCGCCGCCGGTGGCTTTGGGCGCGTCGCCGGCTCTGGGCGCGTCGCCGGCTCTGGAGGCTTCGGCGGTGCCCGCGGGCGGGTCCTCCAGCGCCGTGGCCACCGCGGCCGCCGTCAGTTCGACCTGCCAGGAACGGGCGCCGCCCGTGGTCAGCGCGGCGGTCACCGTCGCGATGTCCCGGGTGGCCGGGGGAGTCCAGGTGACCCGGCGGGCGAGCGCCGGCTCCAGCAGGTTCTCCACCGGCATGCCCTGCTCCTCGGCGATCGCGTTCAGCGCCGCGCGCACGCGGGCCAGCCGCGCCGCCGCCACGGGGTCACGCTCCGCCCAGCGGTTCTGCGGGGGGAGCCCGTCCCCACCGGGGCCCGCGGTGCTCGGGAGCTGGCTCTCGGGCATCTCGGCGGCGGCGCGCAGGGCGTCCATCCAGGTGGTCGCCGAGCGCCGCAGCTTCGGCCCGGAGAAGATCGGCAGCCGGGTCAGCGCGGCGGCGTCCTCGGGGGCCTTCAGTACCGCGTCCATGATCGCGCTGTCGGGCAGCACCCGGCCCGGCGCGATGTCGCGGGCCCGGGCCACCCGGTCACGGGCCTGCCACATCGACCGGACGGCGGCGAGCTGGCGGCGGCTGCGCGCGCGGTGGATCCCGCTGGTGCGCCGCCACGGCTCGGCCCGCGGCTCCCGCGGCGGGGCGGCGGCGATCGCGCCGAACTCCTGCCGGGCGAACGCCATCTTGTGCTGCGCGACCAGCTCGCTCTCGAGCTGGTCGCGCAGCTCCACCAGCAGCTCCACGTCGAGGGCGGCGTAGCGCAGCCACGGCTCGGGCAGCGGGCGGGTGGACCAGTCGGCGGCGGAGTGCCCCTTCTCCAGGCCGAAGCCGAGCACCCGCTCGACCATGGCGCCCAGCCCGACCCGCTCGTAGCCCAGCAGCCGGCCGGCGAGCTCGGTGTCGAACAGCGTCTTCGGGCGCAGGCCCAGCTCGGCCAGGCACGGCAGGTCCTGGCTGGCGGCGTGCAGCACCCATTCGACCTCGCCGACGGCGTCCTGCACGGCGCTCAGGTCGGGCAGGGCGATCGGGTCGATGAGCAGGGTGCCCGCGCCGGCGCGCCGGATCTGGACGAGGTAGGCGCGCTGGCTGTAGCGGTAACCGGAGGCACGCTCGGCGTCGAAGGCGACCGGGCCGGTGCCGGCGGCGAGCCGTTCGGCGGCGCGGGCGAGGTCCTGCGGGTCGTCGAGGACGGGCGGGACGCCGCCGGCCGGTTCCAGCAGCGGGATGGGTACGGTTGCCGACTCTTCGGCAGCGGCGGCAGCATCGACCGCCGCACCCCCACTGACCTGGTGCGTTGAGTCAGGAACCGTCGACGTCACGATCGGCGATGGTACGTGTGAATGACCGGCCTGGCAGCCCAGTCGACCGAGCAATCGCACTATTTATACGCTTCGTGTTCGAGGGTGGCTCCAAGGTAGTCGTTGTGGATGCGTTCCGTTGGCATTCCCGGCGCGCAGTGTTCGGACCGGGAGGTGCCCGTCCGCTCAGGCGCGGCGGGCAGGTAGCGGGACGACCCCGGAGAGGCGCGGCGGCAGCCCCGCCATCGCGGCCAGCAGGTCGGCGAAGGAGTGCAGGTGCGCGGCGGCGTCCGCCGGGTCCCAGAGCGGCGCGCCGTCGGTCCCGCCGGGCGACGACGTCTCCGGCACCGCGGTGCCCTCGGGTTCCCCCGCCGAACCGGCCCAGCGGGGTGACCAGGAGCACCGCAGCTCGACGTCGAAGTTGTCGCCGTCGGTGGCGAGCACCCCGAAGCGCCGGGACGAGGTGGTGGTGACCGTGCCGCCGAGGGCGCCGACCTCGGCGCCGTGCGACTGCAACGACTCCCGCAGCCATGACCAGGCGACCCCGGGCAGCAGCGGGTCGTCGGCGACCTCCGGGTCCACCGAGGCGCGGGCGTAGCAGACCACCCGGGTGGTTCCCTCCCAGGCGTCCTGCCCGTCGGGGTCGAACAACAGCACGAACCGGCCGGACGCCGCCTCGTCGTCCCCGGTGAGGCCCCCGGCGAGCGCGAACGCGTAGGGCGCGATCCGGGCGGGCGCGGGGATCTCGCGGACGGCGACGTCCGGCCGCAGCTCCTCCAGCGCCGCCCGCAACGCCTCGGTGGCGGCCACGAAGAGCGCCGGAGCGTCGCTCGGTGCCCGCGTGCCCCCCATGGCGGCAACGTTAGGGCGTGCACCGTGGTCGCGCTGGCTGGACGTCGGAGCGTGCCGCTTAGCGCCCTCCGGGTGGGAACGGGCGGTTCGGGTCAGCGGGGCCAGCCGCGCCGGCGCGGCCTGCTCGGGCGGCTGCGCCGGCGCCGGGCGTGTCCCGCCGAGCGCCGCCACCGGCCGGCCGGCCGGGACGAACGGGTCCGTCGGCAGGCCCGGCCGCGGTGCGGGACTGTGCAGGCTCACGCCACGGCCCTGGAACCGGGTCGGCCGACGCCGTGGCGCGCGGTGACGGTCGCGGCCGGCGGCCGGTCGGTGCCGGGGCGGTCCGCGCCCGGCGGTTGCTCGAACTGTCGCTGTCGCGCGCGTCCCGCGCAGTAGCGGATGTGATCGTCGGCGCTCACCAGGACCTGGTCCACTCGCGTATCACTCCCCGGGCACGGCTGCGTCGTTCGCGTGGTAGCTGCGTCGTTCACGTGGTGTCAGCGTCGTTCGCGTGGTGTCAGCCTGCGGGCGGGTATGGCGTGAACCTGACCACGGCCCAGCCCCCCGCGGGCCGCGTCAGCGCGCCGTCCAGCCGCCGTCGGCCGGTCGGTCAGGTGGCTGAACGCGGGACATCGCGGATTGTTGCCGCCTATTCCGACCGGTCTGACGGTGCCACGGGTAGGGCGGTTCTCCGCGCATTCCCCCCGGCGTGTCGCGTGCGGCCGGCTGTGCGCGGTGCGGGGCCGACGTCCCCTCGGGGGTGGAAGTGAGGTGGTTCGTCGCCGCCGGACGGGTGACCCCGGCGGGCGGGCGACCCGGACCGGGGTGATTCGGGATCGCGGTGGCTCGGGATCGCGGGGGCTCAGGGCCGTGGTGACCCAGGCTCGCGGGGGCTCAGCTCGCGGGCGCGGAGCTGGCGTGCCCGGGGGCGCCGCCGTGCCCTGACGTGCCCTGCCCGGCCGGGGCCGGCTCCCGCAGCCAGTGCCGTTCCACGAAGAACGGCGCCACCGGCAGGACGGACGCGCCGAGCGCCAGCAGCGTCCGCCGGACCGGCCACCGCCGCAGCGACCCCACGTAGAGGACGAGCAGGCAGTACGCGATGAACAGCCCGCCGTGGACCGGCCCGAGGATCTTCACGCCGATCTCGTGGTCGGCTCCGTACTTGACCGCGGTCGCGATCAGGAGCAGCAGGAAGGAGGTGGCCTCGGCCAGCGACACCGCGCGGGCGGCGCCCATCGGCCAGACGCCGTCCCGGGTGGTGCCGTTCCAGCTGGAACCGTCCCGGGTGGATGGGTCGGTCATCGGACACTCCTCGACGGTCGCTTGCGGCCTAGCCGTGCTCTGACATCGCCGGACGCGTTCTCCAGCCTGACTTCTACTGTGAGTAGAAGATATCGCACACAGTCGTGTGCCCTGCGCGGCATCTGTCCGCCGGGCGTGCAACGATCGGGCCATGTCCCTCGGAAGTACCGCCGTTGCGCCGCCTCGCCCCGGGGTCTCGCCCCGACGTCCAGGTCTCGCCGCGACTTCGCCGTTCCTGCGTGCCGCCGCGGGGGATCGCCCCGACAGCGTGCCCGTGTGGTTCATGCGGCAGGCCGGCCGGGTGCTTCCCGAGTACCGCGCCCTGCGCGCCACCACCGCCATGCTCGACTCCTGCCGCAACGCCGACATGGTCACCGAGATCACCCTGCAGCCGGTGCGCCGCTTCCGGCCCGACGCCGCGATCTTCTTCTCGGACATCGTCCTGCCGCTCGCGGCCGTCGGGGTGGACGTCGACATCGTCGCCGGGGTCGGCCCCGTGGTGGCCCACCCCGTCCGGGTGCCGGCCGACCTGAACGTGCTGCGCCCGCTCGAGCCCGGTGACGTGCCCTACGTGAGCGAGGCGGTGGCCTCGCTGGTCCGCGAGCTCGGGCAGACACCCCTGATCGGCTTCGCCGGTGCGCCGTTCACCCTGGCCAGCTACCTGATCGAAGGTGGGCCGAGCCGCAGCCACACCCGTACCAAGGCGCTCATGTACGGCGAGCCGGCACTCTGGCGCGACCTGCTCGGCCGGCTCGCCGACATCACGGCCGCCTTCCTGCGGGTGCAGGTCGACGCCGGTGCCGACGCCATCCAGCTGTTCGACTCGTGGGCCGGTGCGCTCAGCGAGGACGACTACCTGCGCTACGTGGCCCCGCACAGCACCCGGGTCCTCGCGGCGTTCGCCGACGACGGCATCCCGCGCATCCACTTCGGGGTGAACACCGGGGAACTGCTCGGCGCGATGGGCGCGGCCGGCGCGGACGTCGTCGGGGTCGACTGGCGCGTCCCGCTGGACGAGGCCGTCCGCCGGATCGGCCCCGGCCGTGCCGTGCAGGGCAACCTCGACCCGGCCGCGGTCTTCGCCCCGTCCGACGTGCTCGCGGCGAAGGTCCGCGACGTCTGCCGGCGGGGCGCGGCCGCTCCCGGGCACATCTTCAACTTCGGGCACGGAGTGCTCCCGGAGAGTGACCCGGGCGTGCTGGCGCACATCGTGGATCTCGTCCACCAGTTCTGAGAGCGGGGCGGCAGCCACCGACCCGCCCGGCCCACGCACGGGGCCGCCGGCCGGTCCGGGGCCGCTCGGCGGTGCCCGCCACCGGCGTGGCGGGGCCGCGGGCGAGACTGGAGCCGGCCGCGGGACTGGAGCCGGCCGCGGTACCCGGCCGATCCGGTCGGGTGAGGTCGGATGGCGCCGCGGGCCCAGGGCCCCGATCCGGGGGCGGCCACACGGGGACGGCGTGAAGGGGCTGGGAGAAGACGTGCGGGTTGTGATCATTGGAGCGGGTATCGCGGGGCTGTCCGCCGCGAGCGCGCTGGCGGGCAGGGCCGAGGTCACCGTGGTCGAGGCCGGTGACCGCGTCGGCGGCAAGCTGCGCACCACCCCGATCGAGGGGCTGGCGGTGGAGGAGGGCGCGGAGGCCTTCCTCGTCCGCGTGCCGGAGGCGCTCCGGCTGGCCCGGCACATCGGGCTCGGGCACGACATCGTGCATCCGGCGACGACGAAGGCCTCGCTGTGGGTGGGTGGGCGGCGCCGCCCCATCCCGCCCAACACGATGCTGGGGGTTCCCACCGACGTGCTCGGCCTGGTGCGCTCCCGGGTGCTCTCGCCGTTCGGGCTGCTGCGCGCCGCGGCCGACCTGGTGCTTCCGCGTACGACCCTCCCGACGGACCCGACGGTGGGCGGGTATGTCGGCGCCCGGGTCGGCCGGGAGATCGTGGACCGGCTGGTGGACCCGCTGCTCGGCGGCGTCTACGCCGGGCGGGCGGACGCGCTGTCGCTGCAGGCGACCGTCCCGCAGCTCACCCCGATCGCGACCGAGGACCGTTCGCTGCTGCTCGGCGCGCACCGCGTCCGGGCCCGGACCGGCCCGGCCCCGGCGCAGACGCCCGTGTTCGCCTCGCTGCGCGGCGGCCTGGGCTCGTTCGCGGAGAAGGTGGCCAGCACCAGCGGTGCCACGGTGCGGACCGGTCTGATGGCCCGCGAGCTGCGCCGGGTCGAGGGCGGCTGGCAGGTGCGCTGTGACCCGGTGGGCGGTGGCGAGGCGCCCGCGCCGCTGGTCGCCGACGCGGTGATCCTCGCGGTGCCCGCCGGTGCCGCGCGTGATCTGCTCTCCCCGATCGCCCCGCACGCGGCCGCCCCGCTCGCGGGGGTGCCCTACGCGTCGGTGGGTCTGGTCACACTGCTCTACCGAGGAGCCGTGCCGCCGCCCGGCAGCGGCCTGCTCATCCCCGCGCGGGCCGGCCTGTCGATCAAGGCGGTGACGTATCTCTCGGTGAAGTGGCCGCACATCGCCCGCGGCGGCGACCTGACGGTGGTGCGGGCCAGCGTGGGCCGCGCCGGCGCCGACGACGACCTGCGGCGTGGCGACGTCGAGCTCGCCGGTGTGGCCGCCGCCGAGGTCGCCCAGGTCACCGGGATCAGCGCCCGTCCGATCGCCGACCGGGTCAGCCGGTGGGGCGGGGCGCTCCCGCAGTACCTGCCGGGGCATCTGGGCCGGATCGCGGCCGTCCGGCGCGCGCTGCCGGCCGGGATCGCACTCGCCGGCGCCGGCTACGACGGGGTGGGCATCCCGGCCTGCATCCGTTCCGGTGAGGCGGCCGCGGCGTCGGTGGTGGGCCAGCTGCGACCGGACGGGACGCAGGCGGCGGAGTCGGAGCCGGCGGGAGCCTGACCCGCCGGAGCCTGACCCGCCGGAGCCTGACCCGCCGGAGCCTGACCCGCCGGAGACGGAGCTGGAGCCGCCGGAGACGGAGCCGGCGCTGTGACCGGAGGCGGGGGCGGGGGCGGCCCGCACCCCGCGGCGGTGGGCCCGGCTCGCTCGCCGAACGGCGGCCGGGGTGGACAATGGTGGCATGTCAACTGGCGACGACGTCCAGCGCGGCGGCACCACCTCGGCGTCCGCGCCCTCCGTTCCGGGCGGGCGGCCCGTGGCCGCCGCCCCCACCTCCGGCCCCACCGGCTCCGGCCCCACCGCCGGGCCTGCCGGCGCCGCCGGGCCCGCCGACGGCGAGTCCGCGAAGTCGGCCCGCGAGCTGAACGACGAGCTGCTCTACACCGGCTGGTTCGTGTTCGCCGCCCGGCAGCCGCTGCCCGCTGACCGCGCGGGCCTCACGGCGGAGGCCGGCGAGCTGTTCGACGGCGCGCTGGCCAAGGACGTGTACACCCGTGGGATCTACGAGATCTCCGGCTACCGGGCCGACGCCGACGTGATGATCTGGTGGACCTCGCCGAATCCGGATTTGTTGCAGCAGACCTACCAGCGTTTCCGGCAGACCGGGCTGGGGCGGTGCCTGGAGCCGGTGTGGTCCGCGGTGGGTCTGCACCGCCCGGCGGAGTTCAACCGGAACCACATCCCGGCCTATGTGCGCCGGGAGGACCCGCGGGACTACATCTGCGTGTATCCGTTCAACCGGTCGTTCGAGTGGTATCTGCTGCCCGACTACGAGCGCCGCGGGCTGCTCGCCGAGCACGGGATGATGGGCCGCGAGTACGAGGACGTGCGGGCCAACACCGTGGCCGCGTTCGGTCTGGGTGACTACGAGTGGCTGCTGGCGTTCGAGGCCGACGAGCTCCACCGGATCGTCGACTGCATCCGCCACCTGCGGGCGAGTGCCACGCGTCGCCACACCCGGCTGGAGACGCCGTTCTACAGCGGCGCCCGCAGGCCGCTGGCGGACGTCGTCGCCGCCCTTCCGTAAGCCGGGAGGCGGGGCCCCGCCCACGGGGCGAATCCCGCCCCTGGCGCGAGGAGGTCGGCGCCTGCCCGGGCGCCCCCACCCGTCCGGCAGGCGCCGACCGCCCCATTGCTGCCCCCACGGCCGGGCGGCGAATGTCGACCCGGGCGGGCAGAGGCCACCGGCGTCCAACGGTCCGCGGGACCCGGACGCTCGGTGGTCGGCGGCCGGGCGCTCCCCGGACCGGCCATGACTGACAGTAGCATCGCGGCTCGATTCTGTCTGCTACTCGTCAATAGAAGGCACTGAGCGTAGCTATAGATCCCCTCAATTCGGTTGATTCGGTGTGCGGGTAACGGTGAGCAATCGCGGAGCCCTGGTTGTTCTAACTACTCCCAGTCACTGCTGGCCGGGTTCTTCCCGGTGCGAAGCTGTCGGAAACACGGCTTCGGTGCCGGGCGGGGCGCTGGTCGGTGACGGCGGTCGTGCCGGTAACGTTGCCGCCTGACCATCGAGCGCCGCATGTCGGGGCCTGGGCGGACCACGCCGGTCCGCGTCGGCGTCCCGGGCCGCGTCGGTTGCCCACACCGCGCGGAGGTGTTCCCCGGGCCGATTCGGGGCTGCCCGGGTCCGTACACGATCGCTGGAGGTCGGAGTCGGTGAAGCCGCGAGCGATGAAGCCACGGGGGAGTGAACCTGCGATGAACGCCTCGGTGCGAGGCGTCCACGTGCCTGGGCCTCGGGTCCGACCTTGTGTCCGCGTCGGCGATCTGCCCCACGAGCTGATTAGTTCTGATCGACAATGGCTGCGGCGGGGAGATTCGCGGGGGGCGGTCTCCACCCGTCCAGTTCGCCGATCGGAACTGATGTACCGAGGTCCTGGGGGGGTCCTGCTGTGACGGAGGCTGTGTCCGGAGGAACGAGACCGTTCGGGGGGGCGAGATCGTCCGGCGGAGCCATGCCACCCGGTGGGGCGAGGCCGGCCGGCGGCGCCAGGTCGGCTGGCGGCGCCAGGCCGGGCGGCGGGTCCGGGCCGCCCGGCGGCGGCCCGGGTGTCGTACCGCAGTCCCGTGGCTACTTCGAACCGGGCCGGCCGAGCCATCCGGCGCCGCCGGGCTGGCCGGGGCCGCCCAGGGAGCCCGACTGGCTGGAACCGGAGCCGGAATCCGACTGGTCGGAGCCGGCGGAGCCCGACTGGCCGGAGCCGCCGGCGGAAACCGGCTGGCCCGAGCCGCCGGCCGCGCCGGGCTGGCCGGGGCCACCCGTGCAGCCGGCCACCGGCCGCCACCACCGGGTGCCCGCCGGCACGCAGTTCGACTTCGCCCACATCGAGACCTCGCCGGACGCGACCAGCTACCGGGCCCAGATCGGCTGGGAACGGCGCTACGTCCGGCTGCTGGTGCTCTTCGACGCGATCGCCTGTGTGGTCTCCGCAGGTCTGGCCTACTTCGTCCGCTTCGGGGACGTCGTCGACTTCGACACCGAGCCGCCCTCCTCGAAGCCGTACATCATCATGACGGTCCTGCTGCCGCTGGCCTGGGTGCTGGCGATGTCGCTGAACCGCGCCTACGAGACCCGCTTCCTCGGCGGCGGGTCGGAGGAGTTCCGGCGGGTCGTCAACGCCGCCGCCCGGCTCACCGCGCTGCTCGCCGTCGCCTCCTACGCGACGAAGGCCGAGATCGCCCGTAGCTACGTGCTCATCGCCTTCCCGGCCGCCACGCTGCTGTCGGTGGCCGGCCGCTCCGCCGGGCGCGGCATCCTGCACCGCATGCGGCGGCAGGGGCGTTGCCTGCACCGCGTCCTCGTCGTGGGGGCCGGCGAGTCCGCGGCCACCCTCGTCCGGCTGGCCCAGCGGGACCCGACCACCGGCTGGTCCGTCGTCGGGGTCTGCCTGGACCGGCTGCCCGGCCGGCACAGCCACGACCGCCCCGAGCGCAGCGGGTTCGACCTGCTCGGCGTGCCGATCGTCGGCACCTCGGAGAACCTGCACACCGCCATCCAGGCGACCCACGCGACGACCGTCGCGATCGGCCCGCAGATGGACGGCGAGACGCTGCGCCGGGTCCTGTGGGCCCTTGAGGGCAGCGACGTGGACGTCCTGGTCAGCTCGGCGCTGACGGATGTGACCGGGCCGCGGATCTCGATCCGGCCGGTGGCCGGCCTGCCACTGCTGCACATCGAGGAGCCCGAGCTCACCGGTACCCGCCGGCTGATGAAGATGGCCTTCGACCGGATCGTCGCGGGCACCGCGATCCTGCTGTTCGCCCCGCTGCTGATCGGTCTCGGCCTGGCCGTGCGGTTCACCAGCCGCGGGCCGGCGATCTTCAAGCAGACCCGGGTCGGGCGCGGTGGCAGCGAGTTCCGGATGTACAAGTTCCGTTCGATGTATGTAGACGCCGAGCAGCGCAAGGCCGAGCTCGAGTCGAGCAACGAGCGCGCCGAGGGCCTGCTGTTCAAGATGCGGGACGACCCGCGGATCACCAAGGTGGGCAAGTTCCTCCGGAAGTGGTCGCTCGACGAGCTGCCCCAGTTGTTCAACGTGGTCAACGGCAGCATGTCGCTGGTCGGCCCGCGCCCGCCGCTGCCCTCGGAGGTCGCCCGCTACGAGGACGACGTCTACCGCCGGCTGATGGTCAAGCCCGGCCTGACCGGGCTGTGGCAGATCAGCGGGCGCAGCGACCTGGAGTGGAACGAGTCCGTCCGGCTCGACCTGCGCTATGTCGAGAACTGGTCGCTGGCCATGGACTTCGTCATCCTGTGGCGCACGCTGTTCGCCGTACTGCGCCGCGAGGGCGCCTACTGACCGTGGGGGCCCTCGACCCAGCCGGCCTCGACCAGGTGCGTGAGCACCCGGTCGACGGCCTGCCCGGTCGGCAGACCCGCGGTGTCGACCACCACGTCGGCGTCGGCCGGCTCCTCGTACGGGTCGGAGACGCCGGTGAAGGCGGGGATCACCCCCGCCCGGGCCTTGGCGTAGAGGCCCTTGCGGTCCCGTGCCTCGCACACCTCCAGCGGGGTCGACACGTACACGAGCACGAAACCGCCACCGCGTGCGACGGTCATCGCCCGCACCTGGGCGCGGACGTCGTCGTAGGGCGCGATCGGCGCGCACACGGCGATCCCGCCGGCGCCCGCGACCTGCGCGGCGACGAAGCCGATGCGGCGCACGTTCGTGTCCCGGTCGGCGCGGGAGAAGCCCAGGCCCTGAGAGAGATGTGTCCGCACGATGTCTCCGTCGAGCAGGGTGACCCGCCGGCCGCGTTCGAGCAGCCGGCACACCAGCAGGCCCGCCAGGGTCGACTTGCCCGAGCCGGACAGCCCGGTGAACAGGATCGTCAGGCCGCGTTGGTGGCGCGGGGGAACCGCGCGGGTCAGCTCGGCCGCCACCCCCGGCGGGGTGAGTTCGGCCGGCGGCGGCGCGCCCGCGTCGAGCAGGGCCGCGAGATCGTCCGCGCCGGGCGCGCCGATCGCCGGCCCGGTCAGGCTGCCGGCGCAGCCGTAGACCTCGGCGAGATGGGCCCGCAGGGCGGTGAGCTCGGCGATCTCGTCCAGCGCGGGCTCGCTCGCCGCCTCGTCGGCCAGGCCGCCCGGGGCGGTCGCGCTCATCGCCGGTTCGCGGGGCGCGGCGAGCCGCTCCGACGGGACGACCGGGACCAGCACGAGCATGCTGCGGTGCTGTCGGGACTCCGGCGCGAGCGCGGCGGGGTGGGCGAACTCCGGCTGGCCGACCGGATGCGCCCGGGAGCCCTCCCGTGACACGGCGTCCGAGGCGACGGGCTCGCGGGCCAGCGTCGCCTCGGCCGGCCGGGGCGGGGTGTCGATCGCGTCCAGCGCGGCGAGCAGGCAGCGTACCCGCAGGTGGTGCGCGGCGTCGGCCGGATCCGCCCCGCCGACCGGGGCCAGGATCACGCAGTGCTTGCCCTGCCGGGTCAGCGCGCGGATCCGCCCGACGTCGGCGGTGTGCAGCAGGCCGTCGGCCCACACCGCCCACGGGGCCGCCCCCGCGCCCGCGGTCGCCCAGCCCCGGGCGGCGAACTCGGCGCGCAGTTCGTCCGGGGTCAGCCGCAGCCGCGGGTAGTCCGGGTGGCTGGGCAGCTCCAGGCCCTCCACCGTGCCGACCAGCCGCACCGGGCCCGGTTCAGGGCCTGGGCCTGCTCCCGGCTCCGGTTCCGGCTCCGGTTCCGGTCGTGCCTGCGGTTCCGGTCCCGTCGTGATGGCGGGCGCCGGCGGGTCGTCCGCGGTGGGCTCCAGGCCGAGCAGGTGCAGGGCCGCGAGCATCACGCCCTCGCGGTCGCGCAGCGCGACGTCCATGCCCGGGGCCAGCGCGGCCGTGGTCGCGCCGGGGACGATCAGGCCCGGCACCGGCGGGCCGGCGGGCTGGCGGGCCCGGCCCGGGTAGCTCGGCGCCGGGCCGAACACGCCGAGCAGCATCAGCTCGAGATCGGTGAGCTGGCGCGGGTCCAGCACCACCGACGGCCAGGCCACCGAGGCGGCCCGCAGCTCGCGGGCGCGCTCGGCGGTGACGACGGCGGGCGGTCGGACGCCGTTCGCGCCGCCCCGCTCACCACCGTCCGGGAGGTCGGGCGGACCGGCCGAGGCGGGTGGATCCGGGGCGAACGGGCCGACGGCGGTGTCGGAGGTGGCGCTCACACCCGCGACGGTAGCGGGTGGAAGACTCCCACCCGATGAGCACCGACGACATCCGCCGGCCGGACGGGTTCGCCACGGTTCCGGTCGACATCGCCACGGATGAGCTCAGCGACGCCACGCTGGCCGCCCGACTGGCCACTGACGCGGGCAAGCTTCTCCTGCGGATCAGGGCCGAACTTGGTTTCGCCGAGCCGGCGACCCTGCGCGAGACCGGTGACGCCCGGTCGCACCGGCTGCTGGCCCGCGCGCTCGGCCGCCACCGGCCGGGCGACGCGGTGCTCTCAGCGGAGGCGGCGGACGATCCGGTGCGCCTGGACGCGGCCCGGGTGTGGATCGTCGACCCGCTCGACGGCACCCGCGAGTTCGCCGAGCCGGGGCGGACCGACTGGGCCGTGCACGTCGCGCTGTGGGAACGGGGCCGGCTGGCCGTGGGGGTCGTGGCGCTGCCCGCGCTGGGCGTGACGCTCTCCAGCGAGGGCCCGCTGCCCGCCCGGGCGGACCCGGCGGGCGTCGACATCACGGTGCCCCGCATCGTGGCGAGCCGGACCCGGGCGCCACAGGTCGTCGCCGACGTCGCGGAGAAGCTGGGCGCGACCGTCCTGCCGATGGGGTCCGCCGGAGCCAAGGTGGCCGCGGTCATCCGGGGCGACGCCGACATCTACGTCCACGACGGCGGGCAGTACGAGTGGGACTCCGCGGCGCCGGTGGCCGTCGCGCGGGCGGCCGGCCTGCACACCAGCCGGCTCGACGGCTCGGAGCTGCGCTACAACCGGCCCGACCCGCTGCTGCCCGACCTGGTCGTGTGCGATTCCGCCCACGCCGAGCAGGTGCTGGCCGTCACCCGGGCGCGCTGAACCGCCCGCGCCGGCCCGCCTGTGCCGACCGGGGCGGACGACTGCGGCGCGGGCCGGCCCGTCCGCCCGCCGTGCTCGCGGTACGCCGGCCCGATGCGCGAGGATCGGCGGGTGGACCTGCCCGTGACACCGCCGGTGAAGCCGATGCTCGCCCGCGCGGCGCCGCGGATCCCCCCGGGCATGCTGTACGAGCCGAAGTGGGACGGCTTCCGCGCCCTGGTGTTCC
Source organism: Parafrankia discariae (assembly GCF_000373365.1). NCBI lineage: Bacteria > Bacillati > Actinomycetota > Actinomycetes > Frankiales > Frankiaceae > Parafrankia > Parafrankia discariae. The sequence continues at coordinate 362,292 of NZ_KB891102.1, read as the reverse complement.
GCGACGGAGCCGAGCTGGAGATCACCTCGCGTAACACCCGGCCGATGACCCGCTACTTTCCCGAACTGGTCGAGGCGCTGCTCGTGGCGCTGCCCGAGCGCTGCGTGCTCGACGGCGAGATCGTCGTCGTCGGCCCGGACGGGCTGGACTTCGAGGAGCTGTCGCAACGGGTGCACCCGGCGGCCAGCCGGGTGGCGCGGCTCGCGGTGGAGACCCCGGTCTCGTTCGTCGCGTTCGACCTGCTGGCGCTCGGCGACGAGGCGTTCACGGATCAGCCGTTCGCCCGGCGGCGCGCGGCGCTCGAGGACGCTCTCGCCGGTCGAGCCGGACCGGTGCCGCCCGGTGCCCCGCCCACGCGGCCGGCGGCGCCCGGACCGGCACCGGCCCGGCGGGTCCCGAGCGGGGTCTACCTCACGCCCTCGACCGGTGAGCTCGACGTGGCCCGGCAGTGGTTCGAGCGTTACGAGGGCGCCGGGCTCGACGGGCTGGTGGCCAAGCCGCCGGACGGCGTGTACGAGCCGGACAGGCGCGCCATGGTGAAGATCAAGCATGATCGCACCGCCGACTGCGTCGTGGCCGGCTACCGGCCGCACAAGAACGATCCGGAGGCGGTCGGGTCGCTGCTGCTCGGGCTCTACGCCGCCCCCACGGACATCACGGACACCACGGCAGCCGCCGAACCCCCGGACCCGGCGGGCCGGGAGATCCCGCTGCTGGCCGTCGGCGTCACCTCGGCCTTTCCGATGGCGCGCAGGCGGGAGCTCGTCCGCGAGCTGGCCCACCTCGTGGTGCCGATCGACTCCCACCCCTGGGCCCGGCAGAGCGCGCCGGACGCCGCGCCGGACGGCGCCGCGGCCGGGAAGCCGCCGGCGGCGGGACAGTCGGCGCGCACGCCCTGGGACGCCGGGGAGAGCCGGTGGGCCCGGGGCCGGGACCTCTCGTTCGTCCCGCTGCGGCCCGAGCTGGTCGTCGAGGTGCGCTACGACCACCTGGAGGGACCGCGCTTCCGGCACACCACGCAGTTCGTCCGTTTCCGGCCCGACCGTGACCCCGCCGGCTGCACCCACGCCCAGCTCGAACAGCCGGTGCGGTTCGACGTCGCCGACGTCCTGCGCATCCCGCCGGACTGACGGAACCATCACCGGGCCCAGTCGGGAGCCCACCCGGGCACCACGTCCGCGGGTGGCGCCGTCAGCACCGCCGGCAGCCGGTCGTTGTTCGCCACGATCGCGGGGCTGGCCAGCCAGGCGGCGTACGCCGCCCGCTGCTCCCGGCTCATCCGGGCGACGTCCATCGGCTCGCCGTCCAGGCCGGTGAAGTCGTCCGCCGGCCCGGTGACGAACCCGTCGGCGCGCGGGTCGCCGGTGTAGCGGCGGGTGCCGCCGCCGGGGAGCTGGACGAGGACCGGCCGCAGCGGGTCGCCGCCCCGGTGCCGCCACAGGTCCGCCACCGAGGCGCGGTAGCGGGACTGCCACCCGGGAACGGCCCGCAACCCGGTACGCAGGTCGGCCAGGACGGCCCGGGAGCCCGCGGTGGGCAGGTCGGCGGTGGCCCGCCGGATCCGGTCCTCGACGATCTCGACCGTCAGGCCGCGGGCGGCGTTGGTGAGGGTCCGCACGAGGCTGGTGAAGTCGATGGACTTCGCCACCTCGGCCAGAATGTCGATCATGACCGCGGCGCGCCGCCGGTGCTCCTCCTCACGCGTGGCGTGCTCGCGCAGCACCCGCTCGGCTGTCTCACTCAACGCCGTCCCGAAGAACGTGGTCACCTCGTTCGCCTGGTGGTAGGCCAGGGCCCGCGGGCTCGCCGGGTAGTGCGCCGCGCCGGGACCGTTGTAGCCCCTGGTCAGCTCCCAGGCCCGCTGGTCGATGTCCACCCCGACGGCCACCGCGTCGGCCGCGAGCAGCGGGGCGCTGGCGCCGCCGCGCAGGCTCTCCAGCAGCAGCGCGGCCCACTGCCGGGGCTCCCGGCCGAGCCCGGGCGTGTCGAGCGCGGTGGGATCGGGTGGCAGCGGCGAGACGACCGCGGCGTACAGGTCCTCGCGCCAGGTGTGCAGGACCTCGCCGTAGGCCGCTCGCATCCGCGGGGAGACCTCGCTGGGGCCGGCGCCGGCCACCACGTCCACGAGCCGGGCCACGAACTGCCGGGCGGCGGCCGGACGAGCCAGCCGGGCCGCCGCGCCGCCGGCCGCCGCGACCAGCTCCGCGCGCGCCGCCTCGAGCTCCGGGGCGCGCCAGCCGCCGGTCGGGCGCAGGCCGGCCGGCACGTCGGAGCTCCGCGCCCAGGAGGCGTGCAGGAGCTGGGAGAGGTGCCTCGTGCCGAAGGCGGGCGCCAGGTCGGGGTCGGTGGCTATCGCCCGCAGCAGCGCGGAGCCGAACGCCTCCCGGGCGGCGCCCGAGCCCCCGGCGCCGCGGCCGCCGGGCCCGGTCTGGAGGCCGACGTCCCGCAGCGAGCCGTCGTCCGTCCCGAAGAGCAGCTCGCCGAGCCGCTCCAGCAGCGAGGAGGCGAAGCGGCCGTGCCGCAGCAGCGGCCCGAGCAGCGCGGTCTCGACCTGGTCGTCCCGGCGCCGGCTGTTGAACCGGCCCAGCCAGGCGTCGTCGAGGCGGCGTAGCCGGCTGTAGCTCGCCAGGGTGCGACCGATGATCTCCACGCCGGGCCGCGGGTCGCCCGGCGTGCCGGCCCCGAGGACCTGGTGCAGCAGACCGGCCAGACCGGAGGGGCCGAGCCGGTCGTAGAAGCCGATCACGAAGTCAGGGTCCGCGGTCCGCCCGGACAGCGCCGCCGCCAGGTCGGCCAGCCTGCTCCGGTCCCGGCGGTCGGGGTCCGGGCGCAGCAGGCGCTCGGCGAGCGAGCGGCCCGCGGCCCGGGCCTGCTCGGCGGTGTCGTACAGGTCGGGAACACCGCGCAGGGCGGCCGGGGGGAGCGGGCCCGCGGACCCGGGATCGGCGGCCTCGGCGAGCGCCAGCCGTCTGCGCAGCACGGTGATGCCCTGATCGGCCCAGGCGCTGGCCGCCCGCAGCCCGGCCGGCGCGTCACCGGCGGTCCCGGTGGCGGTCCCGGTGGCGTCGGCCTGGGCCGACAGCAGCCGGGCCTGGGCCCGCGCCGTCTCCCGCAGGTCGGCCATCGCGGTGATCAGCCTGCGCAGTGCGTCGGGATCGACGACGACGCGGCCGGCGGGGGTGGGCATGGCTCGGCGCTCGACACCAGGCGCGGTCACCGGCCGCCGGCCGGCAGCGCCGGCCCGGGGTGCCAGGCTCGGGGATCATCGGCGGGCACCCACTCGGGCTGCCCGGCCAGTGACCGGCGGCAGGCGTCGGCGAACGCGTCGACGGCGCCGAGGGTCGCCGTGCGCGCCCGCTCGGCCTGGCGCCGCCAGTCGCTCGCCGCGCGGCCCTGCCAGCCGCCCTCGTCCGCGGCGGCGAACAGCCGGTGGAAGGCGTCGGCGAGCCTGACCCGCCCGTCGGTCGCCGCCGCGAGCGCGGCCTCGACCGCCTCGCGCTGGCGGTTCGGGCGGGCGGCCTCGCCGGTGGGCCCACCCGGCCCGGTCATCGGCCCGCCCTGTGCGCGGGTGCGGACGGCCGGGCCGGAACCACCCGTCGCCGCGCCGGAGCAGGTCGTTCGGAACTCATCGCGCCACCGTTCGCCGAAGCCGCCGAGGGGACCGCGGGCCGGACCACCGTCTCCCGTCGGAGGCCGGCGCCGAGGTCGCTGTCGACGCTAGCCGCGCGGATCGCCGCCGCCCCTGGGATCAGCCCGCCTGTGGACGGCGCGAAACCGTGCACAGGCCGGTCAGCGGGGTCGGACCGTGGCCGCCGGTCGGGAACCCGTGCCCAGGGCGGTCAGCGGTCAGCGTAGGTAGCGTAGGAAGAGCGCTCCGTCCTCCTCCAGGACGTGGCCGAGCCGCAGGCCGACCGGCGCCGGCCACACCGGGCCCCCCATCAGCCCGAGGCGCCCCGGCCCGGCGAGGAGCGGGGCGAGGGTCAGACACAGCTCGTCGAGCAGGCCGGCCCGGGCGAACTGGGCGTGCAGCCGCGGGCCGCCCTCGGTCAGCACCCGCAGCAGCCCGCGTTCGGCGAGCGCGGCGAGCGCGGCGCGTGGCTCGACGGTCTCGTCGCCGCACACCACGATCTCCGCCACGGCCTCGAGTGCCCGTCGCCGCGGCGACGGGGCGGCGGTGCAGGTCAGCAGCAGCGGCCGGACGGCGGCGGTGAACAGGCGGGCGTCCGGGTCGAGCTCGAGCCGCCCGCTGACGACCGCGACGGGGGGAACGGGCGCGAGCCCGGCGGCGGCCCGCCGCTCCCGTCGCTCGGCCGGCACGAGGACCGGCCCGTAGTCCTCGGTGCGCGCGGTGCCGGCGCCGACCAGGACCACGTCGCTGAGCCAGCGCAGCGTCCGGAACACCCGCAGGTCGGCGGGGCCGCCCAGGTCCGCGGAGCGCCCGTCGAGCTCGATGGCGCCGTCCGCGGACGCCACGAAGTTGGAGCGGACGTACGGGACGCCCGGAGTCGGCTCCGGCAGCGCGTAGGCGACGTCGAGGTCGACGTCGGCCTCAGGGCCAGGGCCAGGGCCGAGGCCAGGGCCAAGGTCGAGGCCGACCGGGACGTGGACGTCGGTATCGCCCGCGGCACGCGCAGCCTCCGCGCCGTCCTGGGGAGCCGCGCCGCCGCGAGGAATCGGGGCGTCACCGGACAGAAGAATGCGCATCGGCCCGACTGTAACCGGCGCCGCCGCGAGCGAGGGTGCCGTTGCTGCCAGGATGGAGGCGTGAACACGTACGTGGCCCTGTTGATCGGTGTACTGGTCGTGAGCCTGGCCGGGCTCGGCCTGCTCTACTACGGGCTCACCCGCTCGGCGGCCCGCCGGCGGTGAGCGGGCCGCCCGCGGCTCAGTGGTGCGGCAGCAGCCGCACGACGACCACCGACTCGCCGGCGAGCTCGACGCGGCCCGGCATGTAGGTGAACCCGGGGCTGGACGCGGCCGGCGCGTCGAACGGCACCCCCTCGACCGGGACGGCCTGCCGCTCGGGTGAGAGGTTGCACACGACCGCCACGTCACCCGCCCGGGAGAGCCGGCGCAGCACGAACCAGTTCGCCGCGGGGTCGTAGGAGCAGCGCACCGACGCCAGCGACGGGTCGCTGAGCTGCGGCAGCCGGCGGCGCAGCGAGATCAGCCGGCGGTGCCAGTCGAGCAGGGCGGCGTGCCCCGGGCGCCCGGGCTCGCTCCAGTCCAGCCGGGAGCGCTCGAAGGTCGCCGGGTCCTGCGGGTCCGGGACCTCCTCGGGGCCCCAGCCGTGCGCGGTGAACTCACCACGGCGGCCCTCCCGGACGGCGTCCGCCAGCCCCGGGTCGGTGTGGTCGGTGAAGTACTGCCAGGGGGTGGTGGCGCCCCACTCCTCGCCCATGAACAGCATCGGCGTGAACGGGGCGGTCAGCAGCAGCGCGGCCCCGATCCGCAGCCGGCCGTCGCTGAGTGTGGCGGTCGCCCGGTCGCCCGTCGCCCGGTTGCCGATCTGGTCGTGGTTCTGCAGGAAGGTGACGAACCGGTAGGCCGGTGTCCGCGGCGGCACCGGCCGGCCATGGGAACGGCCGCGGAACGCGGAGTAGCCGCCGTCGTGCACGAAGGCCGAGCCCAGCGCCTTCTCCAGCGTCTCGAACGAGCCGAAGTCGCCGTAGTAGCCCTGCCGCTCGCCGGACAGCGCCGCCCACAGCGCGTGGTGGACGTCGTCGGCCCACTGGCCGTCCAGCCCGTGCCCGCCGGCCTCGGGGGCGGCGACCATCCGCGGGTCGTTCTGATCCGACTCGGCGACGGCGAACAGCGGGCGGCGCTGCTGGGTGCCGAGCCGGTGCACCTCGTCGGCGATCTCCTCCAGCAGGTGGCGTGCCCGGCTGTCGACGAACGCGTGCACGGCGTCGAGGCGCAGCCCGTCGCAGTGGTAGTCCCGCAGCCAGGCCAGCGCGCTGTCGATGATGAACGCGCGGACCTCGTCCGAGCCGGGGGTGTCCAGGTTCACCGCCGGGCCCCACGGGGTGGTGTAGCGGTCGGTGAAGTAGGGGCCGAACCGGCCCAGGTAGTTGCCGTCCGGGCCCAGGTGGTTGTAGACGACGTCCATGATCACGCCGAGCCCGCGCTGGTGCGCGGCGTCGACGAAGCGCTTGAGGCCGTCGGGCCCGCCGTACGGCTCGTGCACGGCGAACAGCCCGACGCCGTCGTACCCCCAGCCGTGCCGGCCGGGGAACGCGTTCACGGGCAGCAGCTCGACGAGGTCGACGCCGAGGTCCACCAGGTGGTCGAGGCGCTCGATCGCCGCGTCGAAGGTGCCACCCGGCGTGAACGTGCCGACATGCAGCTCGTAGACCACGCTGCCGGACAGCGGCACCCCGTGCCAGTGACCGTCCGTCCACGGGAAGCGGGTGTGGTCGACGAGCCGGGAGCGGCCGTGCACGCCGTGCGGCTGCCAGGCCGACCGCGGGTCGGGCAGCTCCTGCTCACCGTCGTCGAGGCGGTAGGCGTAGTCCGCTCCGTGGTGGGCGGAGGGGACGTCCACCGTCCACCAGCCGCCGTCGATGCCGGACATCTCGTGCACGGTGTCCTGCCGGACACCGGCCTCGCCGCCGCCGGTGCCGCCTGCCGCGGCCGTGGCGTCGCCGCCGTCCGCGCCGCCGCCGTCCGCGATGACCAGACTGACCGTCTTCGCGTCAGGCGCCCATACCCGGAAGGAACTCATGACTCAATGTCTACCGGTCCGACGTCCCCTCGGTGACGCTTCCGGCCCGCGGGTTCCGCCGGGCCGTGGATCCGGCCCGACCCGGGCCACACTTCAGGGCGTGCGGATCAGCAGGCTGACCGGGAAGTCGCGCAGCAGGCGCAGCACGTAGGCCGTGCCACCGTCGTGCCGCCGCCCGGTGAGGACGTCCGCCCAGCGGCCCTCGGGCAGGATCACCGTGGTGTCGCGCCACCCGCCGCCGCGGCGCAGCCCGAGCACGAGGCGGGGCACGACGGTCACCACCGACTCGGAGCGGCTGAACGCGACCACGTGCTCCGCCGCGGACCCGGACGCCCACAGCGGCCGGTAGGTGCCCTCCTCGCCGAACCACTCGGGGTGGTCCCGGCGGATGCGCAGCGAGCGTGCCACCACCAGCAGCTTCGCCGCCCCGGAGTCGTCGAGCACGGGCGGGCGCCGCGGGGCCGCGAGCTCGGAGCCGGGTTCGACGCCCAGCTCGGTGAGCATCTTCGTCCGCTCGCCGAAGTTGACTGGACGGCGGTTGTCCGGGTCCACCAGGGAGTGGTCCCACAGCTCCTGGCCCTGGTAGACGTCCGGGACGCCGGGCATCGTCAGCTGGAGCAGCCTCTGCGCGAGGCTGTTCTGCCGGCCGAGCTCGACCAGGGTGGCGACGTAGGTGTCCAGCGCGGCGACGAACTCCTCGTCCTCGAGCGCGCCCTCGATGTAGTTCGTCAGCGCGGCCTCGTACGACGGGTCGGTGTCGGTCCACGTCGTGAACAGCTTGGCCTCGCGCACCGCCTTGACCATGTACTGGGCGACCCGGTCGGCCGAGATCGGCCAGGCGCCGACGAGCGTCTGCACCAGCAGGTACATCGTCACCGGGTCGGGCCAGCCGGCCTCCGGGTCGGCGTGCCGCTCGCCGAGGCGGGTCAGCCGCCGCACGATGTCGGCCCAGCCCCGGGGATCCTCCGAGAGCACGGCGAGCCGGGCGCGGATGTCCTCGGACCGCTTGGTGTCGTGCGTGGAGAGCGTGGTCATCGTCAGCGGCCACGTCCGCTGGATGGTGATGTTCGCCTCGTGGAACTCGTTGACGGCGCTGCGTGGATGTCCCGTCGGGTACGCCGGGAAGTCGCCGGGCGCCCCGCCGACCTCGTTGAGCGCGACCATCGGGACGTACCGGTAGAAGGCGGTGTCCTCGATGCCCTTGGCCATCACCGGGCCGCAGGTCTGCTGGAAGCGGACCACGAACTCGCTCGGCCCGCCGAGCGCGAGGTCCTCGATGAGGTCGATCTCGCTGGCCCGGCCGGGCAGCGCGAGGCGGGCCTGCTCGCAGGCCCGCACGATGTGGCCGCGGGCCTCCAGGCTGGGCGTGCCGTCGGGGCGGATGTAGGCGCGGTACACCTCGAAGGCGGCCAGCACCTCGCGCAGCGCCTCGCGCAGGCCGGCCCGGGTCAGGTCGGCGCGGTCGCGGCGGGCCTCGGCGAGGGCGAGCCCGGTGAGCCGGTCGACCTCCGGCCGCAGGACGGAGGTCAGCACGTCCATCTTCGCCTCGCGCGCCACCGGCGCGAAGTCCGGTGACCTTCCGGTGATCTCCGTGTACAGCGTCGACATCGCGCGTGCGGACACCGGGTCGAGGAACAGCCTGGTGAGCCGGTTGAGAGTCTCGTACCCGGTGGTCCCGTCGCAGGCCCAGCCCTCGGGCAGCGCCTCGTCCCGCTCGACGATCTTCTCGACGACCGTCCAGACCCCGCCGGTGGCCTCGGCGAGCTGGCGCAGGTAGTCCTCGGGGTCGGCGAGGCCGTCGGGATGGTCGATCCGCAGGCCCTCCAGGTTGCCCGAGCGCACCTGATCGATCAGCAGCCGGTGGGTGGCGGCGAAGACGTCCGGCTCCTCCTGGCGCAGGCCGGCCAGCGAGGGGATGTCGAAGAAGCGCCGGTAGTTGAGCTCCGTGCCGCCGACCCGCCACCAGCACAGGCGGTAGTACTGGGCGTCCAGGGTGGCGGCGACGTCGGAGGGGTCGGCGGTGCCGGCGGCGACCGGCAGCACGTGGTCGTAGTAGACGACGATCCACTCGCCGTCCTCGTCCTGCTCGACGGCGATCTCGTCGGCGGCGAGGCTGTCCGCCAGCGACTGGCCGAGCAGCGGCAGCAGCACTCGGCCGGGGTTGTCGGGGGAGTCCCAGTCGATGTCGAACCACGAGGCGTAGGGGGAGTCCGGGCCCTCGCGCAGCACCGACCACCACGCCGTGTTCGTGGTGCCCGGCGTGAGCACCGCCATGTGGTTGGGCACGACGTCCGCGATGATGCCGAGCCCGGCGCGGCGCGCGGCGGCGACCAGCCGGCGCAGCCCGCCGAGCCCGCCCAGCTCGGGGCTGATCTGGCTGTGGTCGACCACGTCGTAGCCGTGGGTCGACCCGGGCGCGGCCTCCAGCACGGGTGACAGGTAGAGGTGGGAGACTCCCAGCCCGGCCAGGTAAGGGATGATCACCGCGGCGTCGGTGAACGAGAACTCCATGTGTAGCTGCAGCCGGTAGGTACCGGTCGGGACGACGCGGCCCTCGCCCTCCCCACGCGGGTTCTCCCGCCCCCCGGCGCCCTCGCGGCGGCGCTCGGGCGGGGCGTGGCGCTCGGGTCCGCCGGGCCGGTCAGTTGACACGGCGCAGCACAAGCGTGGCGCGGGCGTCCACCTCGAGCGGGTCCTCGGCCTTGACCACCCGGTCGACGTCGACGGGATCAAGGTCGGTGCCACCGAGTACCGCCGCGATCTCGGCGCTGGACGAGCGCGTGTCCACGATGATCTCCCAGGTGGTGCCGAAGTCGACCGGTGGTACCCGGAACTGGATCGGCTCGTGGTGGGCGTTGAAGAACAGCAGGAAGGAGTCGTCGACGATCGCCTCGCCGAGCGCGTTGGGATCCGGGATGCCTTGCCCGTTCAGAAAACAGCCGAGCGAGCGCGCCGTTCCGGACTCCCAGTCGGTGTCGGACATCTCGCTACCGTCGGGACGAAGCCAGACTATGTCCTTCGCGGCCAGGTCGACGGTGGCCGCGCCGTCGACCTGGCCGCGGATCGACACGCCCTGGAAGAACCGCCGCCGCCGGAAGACCGGATGGGTCCGCCGAAGATGTGAGAGCTGGGCGGTGAAATCGATGAGACCGGCGTTGCGCTCGGCGTCGGACCAGTCCAGCCAGGAGATCGGGCTGTCCTGACAGTAGGCGTTGTTGTTCCCCTGTTGGCTTCGGCCCATCTCGTCGCCGGCTACCAGCATGGGCACCCCCTGGGAGAGCAGCAGGGTGGTGAGGAGGTTGCGGGCCTGGGCGTCGCGCAGCAGGTTGACCGCGACGTCGTCGGTCGGGCCCTCCACGCCGCAGTTCCAGGACCGGTTGTCGTCGGAGCCGTCCCGGTTCTCCTCGCCGTTGGCCTCGTTGTGCTTGTCGTTGTACGAGACCAGGTCGCGCAGGGTGAAACCGTCGTGGGCGGTGACGAAGTTGATCGAGGCCCAGGGGCGCCGGCCGCTGTCCTCGTAGAGGTCGGACGAGCCGGTGAGCCGGGAGGCGAACTCGGCGATGCCGTGGTCCTGCCCGCGCCAGAAGTCGCGGACGGTGTCGCGGTACTTCCCGTTCCACTCCGTCCACAGCGGGGGGAAGTTGCCCACCTGGTAGCCGCCCTCGCCGAGGTCCCACGGCTCGGCGATCAGCTTGACCTGGGAGACCACCGGGTCCTGCTGGACGAGGTCGAAGAACGACGACAGCCGGTCGACGTCGTAGAACTCGCGGGCGAGGGTCGCCGCCAGGTCGAAGCGGAAACCGTCCACGTGCATCTCGGTGACCCAGTAGCGCAGCGAGTCCATGATCAGCTGGAGTACGTGCGGATGGCGCACCCGCATGCTGTTGCCGGTGCCGGTGTAGTCCATGTAGTACTGCGGGTCGTCGTCGACCAGCCGGTAGTAGGCCGCGTTGTCGATGCCGCGGAAGCACAGCATGGGGCCCATGTGATTGCCCTCGGCGGTGTGGTTGTAGACCACGTCGAGGATCACCTCGATGCCCGCCTCGTGCAGGTTGCGGACCATGCCCTTGAACTCCTGCACCTGCCGGCCGTCGCCGCCCGCGGAGGAGTAGCCGTTGTGCGGGGCCAGGAAGGCGATGGAGTTGTAACCCCAGTAGTTGCGCAGCCCACGGCTGACGAGGTGCTCGTCGTGGACGAACTGGTGCACCGGCAGGAGCTCGATCGCCGTCACGCCGAGTCGGCGGTAATGCTCGATCATCACCGGGTGGGCCACGCCCGCGTAGGTCCCGCGGTACTCCTCGGGCAGGCCCTCGTGCCGCATGGTCAGGCCGCGTACGTGCGCCTCGTAGATCACGGTCTCGTTGTAGGGACGGCGCGGCGGGCGGTCGCCGTTCCAGTCGAAGAACGGGCTGATCACCACGGACTTCATCATGTGCGGCGCGGAGTCGGCCGTGTTCACGCTGTCGGGATCGCCGAAGTCGTAGCCGAAGACGGCCTGGTCCCAGTTGATCTCGCCGTCCACCGCCTTGGCGTACGGGTCGAGGAGCAGCTTGTTGGGGTTGCAGCGATGGCCACGCGCGGGATCATGGGGACCGTGGATCCGGTACCCGTACCGCTGCCCCGGCAGGACCGTCGGCAGGTAGGCGTGCCACACGAACGCGTCGCGCTCGCGAAGCTCGATCCTCCGCTCGGCGCCCACGGCGTCGAACAGACAGAGCTCGACACGCTCGGCGACCTCCGAGAAGATCGCGAAATTCGTCCCCGATCCGTCAAAGGTGGCACCGAGGGGATAAGGGTTGCCAGGCCAGACCTGCGACATACGCACGAAGCCTACGGCTCGCCGCCCGTCGGTGACTTGGGGGCGCGTGAACCGGGACCGGGTCGTCCCTGCCGCCATTGAGGTTTCGTTGATCGCAGGCTAACTGATCTTATTAGGGTGATGGTCATGGCGGACGAGGTCGTGTGGATCATCGTCGCCGGCGTGCTCGTCGTCGGCGAGCTGCTCACGCTCGATCTGGTTCTGGTCATGTTCGCGCTCGCGGCACTGGTCGGAGCGGGCCTCGCCGTCCTGGGGGCCGATCTGATCGTGCAGCTCGTGGGGTTCGCGGTCGCGGCCGGCGGGCTCACGTTCGGTCTGCGGCCGGTCGCCCGCCGCCATCTCACCAGCGGCCCCGTGCTGCGCACCGGAACCGAGGCCCTGGCCGGGGCGCCGGCCGTCGTGCTGGAGCGGGTCGACGGGACGACCGGCCGGGTCCGGCTCGCCGGCGAGGTCTGGTCCGCGTGGGCGTACCCGGCGACGGACGAGTTCGAGGTCGGGACCACCGTGCGGGTGCTGCGCGTCGACGGCGCGCACGTGCTCGTGCACGCGGACGCGGAGCTCGGGGACACCGCGCGCCGGGAGCTGGATTAGGGCGCGGCGACACCGCGCGCCGTGAGCTGGAGGAGTGAACATGGGCGGAGTCATCGCCGCCGCGGTCGCGGCACTGGTGGTCCTGATCTTCCTGGCCCGGACGGTGCGGATCGTGCCGCAGGCCCGGGCGATGGTGGTCGAGCGCCTCGGGCGCTACCACCGCACGCTGACCCCCGGCCTGGCGATCGTGCTGCCGATCGTCGACCGGATCCGGGAGCGCATCGACCTGCGGGAACAGGTGGTCAGCTTCCCGCCGCAGCCGGTCATCACCGAGGACAACCTCGTCGTCGGGATCGACACCGTCATCTACTTCCAGGTCACCGACCCGCGTGCGGCCACCTACGAGATCGCCGACTTCATCCGCGCCATCGAACAGCTCACCGTGACCACGCTGCGTAACGTGATCGGCGGAATGAACCTCGAGGGCACGCTGACCTCGCGCGACCAGATCAACGGGCAGCTGCGCGGGGTGCTCGACGACGCGACCGGTCGGTGGGGCATCCGGGTCAACCGGGTGGAGCTCAAGGCCATCGACCCGCCCCGCTCCATCCAGGACTCGATGGAGAAGCAGATGCGGGCCGAGCGTGACCGGCGGGCCGCGATCCTGACCGCCGAGGGCGTCAAAGCCAGCGAGATCCTGCGGGCCGAGGGTGAGAAGCAGGCCGCGATCCTGCGGGCGGAGGGCCACCGGGAGGCCCAGATCCTCACCGCCGAGGGTGAGGCGAAGGCCATCGGCACCGTCTTCGGCGCCATCCACGAGGGCGACGCGGACCAGAAGCTCCTCGCCTACCAGTACCTGCAGATGCTCCCGCGGCTGGCCGAGGGCCAGGCGAGCAAGCTGTGGATCGTCCCCAGCGAGCTCACCGCCGCCCTCGGCGGCCTGGCCGGGCCGGGCGGCCTGTTCGACGTCGGCAGCCGGGCGTCCGGCCCCTCCGGCCAGGTCAGCCCGTCCGGCCCGGTCAGCCCGGTCAGCCCGGTTGACCCGCCCGGTCCGGGGCCGGACCGCGACTGACGGTCCGCGACTGACGGGTCGGGCCGGACGGGACGGGCCGGACGGGCCGGACTCGGACCTGCCCATCGCCTGTCCGCGGCCGGGCCGGTGGGCCCGCGCGGCCCGCGGACCAGCCCATCTGTCGGGGTGGGGGTCACCACATGTGGCACCAGGGGAGGGGGTGGGTCTAGTCCTTGAACGCCGGTCATGGCACGATCGACTGGTATTCGAGGGGTCCGACGTGACGAGACGCAGGGGAAGGCGTTCCTCGTCGACGGAGGTCCCGCGTGGTGGCAATGTCCTCGACAGCTCGTGAGCTGTCTTCCGGCTCGTCGTCCTTCGCCGTGCCGGGCAAGTTGGCGGTGCTCGCATGTCCGCCGGCACTGTGCCCGCACCTGGAGTTCGCCGTGTCCGGTGCTCTGTCCGCCCCGGTCTCCCTGACCTGGACGGCGCAGCCGGGCCGGCCTGGGTTCCTGTATGCCGGTCTGGAATGGCGGGCGAGCCCGGGAACCGCCGGGCGGCTCGCCGCCGTCCTGCGCCGGTTGGGCCATGTGACGTTCGAGGCCGTCGAGGGGCCCTCACCCGGCTGCGACGCGGAGCGTTACTCCTTCACTCCCGATCTCGGCCTGCACCGGGCCGCGATCGCCGCCAACGGGGACGTGGTCGTCGGCGAGGCGGCGCTGCTGGCCCTGATGGAGCGGGGCGAGGGACGGGAGACCCTTTCCCGGGGCCTGCACCGACTGCTGGGAACCGCCTGGGACGACGTCCTCGAGCCGCTGCGCCGCGGGGCGCACGGAGCTCCGGTCACCTGGCTGCGCCGTACCGGGTGACGTCCACCGACGACATACCGCACCCGGGGAGCGTGTGCGGGAGATTGCCCCGTTAGCGGCTCGTGTGGGTCCTTGTGAGCCCGTGCTCACCTGCCTGTGGTCAAGCCCACATCGTGTTCGCGTGGGCCTGACGGGCACATACCCCCGGGGTCGTGCGTTGTGGGTTGCGCACGACGAGCGCACAACCTTTCTGGGAGTACTTCAGTGGCCACCGATTACGACACCCCCCGCACAGCCGATATCGAGGAAACCTCGGAGCAGAGCCTCGAGGCGCTCAAGGCCCGGCGGGCGGACGCGGCGGCCGACCTCGGTGACGATGTCGATCCGTTCGAGACCGAGCTCGGCCTGCCCGGCGCCGACCTGTCCGGAGAGGAGCTGACCGTCCGCGTCCTGCCTCGGCAGGCAGATGAGTTCACCTGCACCAGTTGCTACCTTGTCCACCACCGCAGCCAGCTCTACGACGCCCGGCGGATGGTGTGCCGGGACTGCGCCGCCTGAGGAGCGGCTTCGCACCGACAGCGGCACCGCCGCGGGAGCCCGCGGCAGCGCCGCGGCGGGTGACCCGGCGGGGCGGCGTCAGCCGCCTCACCGTCAGACCGGGCCCTCCACCCGCACGCCGGCCTCGACCATCCGGGTGATCGCGCGCTCGCGATCACCCTTCATTAGTTCGACGAACCGGGTCAGCTCCAGCGGGAGCGTCACCTCCAGACCCAGCGCGCGGGCGTCGAGCGCCGTCTCCAGCACGCAGTAGTCGCCCGCCAGGCCCACCACCACGACCGTGCCGACCGACCCGGCGGCGAGCCGCTCGCCGAGCACGGTCGCCGACCGCTCGCCCGAACGCGGGTCACGGACGGAGAAGCCCGAGTACCCGTCGCGCCCGTCCACGCCCTTCCGGATGACCTCACCGGCCACCGTCAGCCCGGGACACAGCCGCGCCCCGGGCGTGTCGCGCACGCAGTGCGGCGGCCAGATCCCGCCCTCGGTGACGAAGTGCGGTGTGGACGGCGGGTGCCAGTCCTGGGTGTAGAAGACCGGGCAACCCGCGCTCGTCGCCGCCGCGATCTCCCGGTTCACCCCGGCGACGACCTCCTCGCCGCCGGCGACGTAGAGGCTGCCCCCGGGAGCGGCGAAGTCGTTCTGCAGGTCGATGACGACCAGCGCCACCCCCGGCCCGTACCGCGTCGCCATCGCGCCCCACCTCGATCCGAGCGTCGCGCTCCGCCCGTGGGTTGCTTCCCGCCGGTGGGTGGAGGACGGCGTGTCGTCGGGAATGCCCGTGCCTGTCCCACTGTAAGTTGCGGGCGTGCGCAGCCGCGACTACGGACACGACGTCCTGGCCCAGCCTGAACGCCGGGCGCCCAGGAAGCCCCGGACGGTCGAGATCGAGCCGGACCTGGTGGTCGAGGACGCCGACTCGGGCTACTGCGGGGCGGTCGTCGGCGTCGAGGCCGGTGGCGTGATGCTCGAGGACCGCCGTGGGCGCCGCCGGGTCTTCCCCCTCGGCGAGGGCGGCTTCCTCCTCGACGGCGAACGGGTCACCCTGGCCCGCCCCCGTCCGGCCGCGCCCGCCCGGCCCAGCCGTACCGCCTCGGGATCGATCGCCGTTCCCGGCCTGCCGGCGCGGGTGGCCCGCGCCAGCCGCATCTACGTCGAGGGCCTGCACGACGCCGCGCTGGTCGAGCGGGTGTGGGGCGACGACCTGCGGATCGAGGGCGTCGTCGTCGAGCCGCTGGACGGCGTGGACGACCTGCCGTCGATCGTCGCGGGCTTCCGGCCGGCGGCCGGGCGTCGGCTCGGGGTCCTCGTCGACCATCTCGTCGCGGGGTCCAAGGAGAGCCGCATCGCCGCGGAGGTGGCCGGCGAGCACGTGCTCGTCACCGGGCACCCCTACATCGACATCTGGCAGGCCGTGAAGCCCTCTTCGGTCGGGATCGAGGCCTGGCCCCGGGTGCCGCGCGGGCAGCCGTGGAAGGAGGGCGTCTGCCGGGCCCTGGGTGTCGCCGAGCCGGCCGACATGTGGCGCCGGGTACTGGGCGCCGTCAACTCGTACGCCGACCTCGAACCGGGCCTGCTCGGGGCCGTCGAGCGGCTGATCGACTTCGTCACCGAGTAGCTCGGCCGCGTCGGGGTGACTCGGCCGCGCCGGGTCACCCGCCTCGGTCACCCGCCTCGGGTCGGCCGCTCCGGCCCGTGGCCACCTCGCGTCTCGCGCCCCGACCGGGATCTCCGGCCCCGACAGCGGTTCGGGCCGCGGGCGGACCGCCAAGGCAGGACCGGACTCGTTATGTATCGGACAAACTTCGCGAGATGCCGGGTGGCCTGCTCGCCGTTTCATTTCGTTCTCGCCCTCTCGGAGCGGATTCGGCCTAGATCGACCCCCGAAACGGCGAGGGGGAAACGAAAGGGCGAGAAGCCAACCCGGGCTCCCGGCGCTGCCCACGCCCTTCCTCTCCGGCCCGGCCGATGTCCGGCCCTCCCTCCCCGCCCGGCCGACGTCCGGTCGGCCCTCGCCGGCTCTGCCCGGCCCGCCTGGCCGGTCGATGACGGTCTGGGACCTGCTCGACGGCGGCCGTCGAGACCCCCGACCCGGGACCACACGGAGCCTCGGCCGGGGTCTCCGTGGCCGCCCCCGATGAGTCCGCGCGGCGGTCGGTCGCGTACGGTCGGGTCGGACTTTCCGGTCTTCCGGCCCAGCCCCGCGGATCTCGCTCCAGTCAACGCCGGACGCCGGACAGGCCGTGCCCAGGAGGGGGCGGACAGAATCGGGGGCTGACATGCCCGGGTACACCCCCAGGAGGGTCTCGCCCTACGTGTTCCTCGGCGTGGCCTCCCTGCTCGCCATAGCCGTCGCGCTGGCCGGGATGGCCTTCTGGCCCGGATCGTCGGACCCGGGTCGGCGGCCTCAGGCGGCCTCCGCGGCGGCGATGTCCCTGCGTGATCCCCATGTGCTGGCCGGCCGGACGATCGTGCTCGACCCGGGGCACAACGGCGGGAACGGCGCCGCCGGGTCGGTCATCAACCGCCTTGTCGACGCCGGTGGGTTCCAGAAGGAATGCGACACCGCCGGCGCGGAGACCGAGGCCGGATATTCGGAGCACGCCTTCACCTTCGATGTGGCGACGCGGGCCGCGGGCCTGCTGCGCTCCCGCGGGGCGACAGTGATACTCACCCGTGATGACGACACGGGTATCGGTCCCTGCGTCGACGAGCGGGCCCGGATCGGAAACGCGGCCGGCGCGGACGCGGTGGTCTCCATTCATGCCGACGGCGGGCCGGCCGAAGGGAGCGGATTTCACGTCATCGCGCCCGCGGCCAGTCCGGACGGCGGAAACGGGGGCATTCTCACCGCCTCGGCACGACTGGCGGATCTGCTGCGCGGCTCCTTCGGCGCGGCGACCGGCCAGCGTCGGGCGGACTATCTGGGGGAGGACGGGATCACGGTCCGGTCGGATCTCGGCGGGCTCAATCTCTCTCGTGTTCCCAAGGTCTTCCTCGAGTGCGGAAACATGCGCAATCCGGGTGACGCCGGGCGGATCGGCGACGCGGCCTGGCGGCAGCGGGCGGCCGAGGGCATCGTCGACGGCCTGGCGGCCTTCCTGGTAAGCGGCCCGTCCGGCGCCGAGCCCGGTGCGGCCGGGCCGGCGGTGGGCTAGCCGGCCCCGAGCGGGCGTGGGCGCCGAGCCCGAGCGGGCGTGGGCGCCGAGCCCGAGACGTGGAGGCCTACCCGAGCCTGAACCCGGACTGGCGGTGGCCCGGTCCGGTCCGGCCGGGGACCCGGCGGGCCGCCGACGACTTCCCGCCGCTTCCCGCGGCGGTCTCGGAAACCAGAAAAGCCATCCCCTGAGGGATGGCTCTTTGCGCTGGTGGCGCGGATGGTGGGCGATACTGGGATTGAACCAGTGACCTCTACCGTGTCAAGGTAGCGCTCTCCCACTGAGCTAATCGCCCGGAACCTGATCAGAGGCGGAGGCGGGAATCGAACCCGCGTACAGGGCTTTGCAGGCCCTTGCCTAAACCACTCGGCCACTCCGCCGTGAAAGGCCGTGATGGCTTTACTTCTGACCACACCGCTTCCGAGCGGACGACGGGATTCGAACCCGCGACCCTCACCTTGGCAAGGTGATGCTCTACCACTGAGCCACGTCCGCATGCTCCGCTATTGCTTCTGCCGCGAGGAGGAACTTACCACGAGCAGGTGGGGCGCCGGTCTGGCTGGCGTCCCGCTTGGCGGTGCAGGTAGCACTCTAGCGGACGATCGGGGCGGTCGTCGAATGTGGGCGCCACCGTGCCGAGATGTCGCCCGGATGTCGGCCTGGTGTCGCTGAGGTGTTGCGTTAGAGCGTGATCTTGGTGTTGCCGGTGTGTCGGCGGGTCGCGCGGGCCTGGTGCGCGGCGGGTGGGGCCGGGCCGGCGGCGGGCGCGGGGTGGAACCGGCCGGCGGATCGGCCGGCATGGATGCTCGCCGGCCGGCTCCGCGGGGATCGGGCCTGGTGGGGAGTGGCCCACATCAGGGGTAGACGGAACAGGGGTGGACGGGCGGGGGCGCGTAGACAGGGGCACAGGGCAGAACCTCCGCCGTCTCCGGCGTAACGCGCACGGTGACCTGGGCGTGGGGTACGGCAACTACGGCGATACGGTGATCGGGATGACAGTGGCGAATGGGGGCACAAGGCGCGGGGGCTCGACGGACAGGAGCGGCACGAAGGTGCGTCTACGAGCGACCGGCGGGCCCGTCCCGGCGCGGGTACGCGGCCGGGAGTCCTATCTGCTGGCGGGCGGCAGGCTCGCCACCGGGGTCGTGGAGGTGCACGACGACCTCCGGGTGCTCGACCGCGGCGGCTTCTGGGGTGTCGTCGTCGACTTCGAGGGCCGGACCCGCTGCGTCCGGTTCCGGCACGTGCGCCCGGCGCCCGACGTCACCGCGCTCGCGGCCGGCCCGTGGCGCGGCCCCGCCCGCGCGGACTGGGTGACGAGCATGGACGCGGCGGCCTACATCGCCGGCGTCGACGCGATCCGGTCCGAGATCGCCGCCGGCGAGGTCTACCAGGTGAACCTGTGCCGGCTGCTCTCGGCGCCCACGCTCCCGGGCGCGGCGGGCACCGACCTCGCCGCGCTGGCGAGCGTCCTGGCCGCGGGTAACCCCGCTCCCTACTCGGTGGTGCTCGACGCCCCCGAGGCGGGCGTGCGCATCGTCGGGGCCTCGCCGGAGCTCTTCCTGTCCCGGGAGGGTGATCTCGTCCGGTCCGGTCCGATCAAGGGCACCGGGCGGACGGTCGCGGACCTGCGGGACAAGGACGTCGCCGAGAACGTCATGATCGTCGACCTCGTCCGCAACGATCTGGGACGGGTCGCTCGTCCAGGCAGCGTGACGGTGCCCGCGCTGTGCGCGGTGGAACGACATCCCGGGCTGGTGCACCTCGTGTCGACCGTGCAGGCCACGCTGGCGCCGGGGGTGGGCTGGGCGGAGCTGTTGGCGGCGACCTGCCCGCCCGGTTCGGTCTCGGGCGCACCCAAGTCGAGCGCGCTGCGGATCATCAGTGAGCTGGAGCCGGTCGCGCGCGGCCACTACTGCGGCGGCATCGGCTGGGTGGACGCCGACAGCGGGCGCGGCTGGCTGTCAGTGGGAATCCGTACGTTCTGGCTCGCCGACGAGCGCATCTGGTTCGGGACGGGCGCCGGCATCACCTGGGGGAGCGACCCGGAGGCCGAATGGCGCGAGACCGAGCTGAAGGCACACCGGCTGCTCGCCCTGGCCTCGTCACCGGGGCGGGACGGCCGGCCCGGGCCCACCTCGCCGCCGCGTGAGGCGGCCCGGACGCGCCGGATCGTGGCGGCCCGCTGACCGCTGAGACGGAACGCCGCTTGCCGCAGACAGCAAAACGCCTGGTGGGGATGGTTCCCCACCAGGCGAATGGTCGTGCGCCTGATCTGTGCCGGAAGTGCCCGCACCGGCCTGCCAGGGTCGGACACGGTGCCGACCCTGGTGAGATCACCGCTCGGGGCCGCCCCAGATCAGCAGGGCGAGTTCGGCATCCAGGTCGATGACGTCGCTCTCGCCGCCGAGCGGCACGGCGGAGTACGTGCGGCGCAGGAAGGCCAGCACCTCCGCGCGCGGCATCTCGAACAGAGCGTGACCGGATGGA
The DNA here is from genome assembly GCF_000373365.1 of Parafrankia discariae. Taxonomy (NCBI): domain Bacteria; kingdom Bacillati; phylum Actinomycetota; class Actinomycetes; order Frankiales; family Frankiaceae; genus Parafrankia; species Parafrankia discariae. The sequence goes on along the minus strand of NZ_KB891102.1, from coordinate 342,194 downwards.
CTGGACAACGACAGGCAGACGATCCGCCCGCCAGACTGCGCGGCGGGCCAGACCTGGACATCGCCGTCGCCGGCTGGCCGGCGCACGCCGTCGCTCAGCAGCTGCCGGGCGAATGTCCATTCGACGACCTCGTCGGCGCCGGTACGGAAGCCGATGCTGACCGCATAAGGGTCGGCAGGCTCGTAACGGACGGTGGCGGCGACCGGAACCGGGGCGCCGCCGGGAACGACGAGCCGAAGGGCGAGTTCTGCGGTGATCGAATCGTGACGAATAGTCATCGGGCGGCCTCTCATGGTGCGTGGTGCGGGCGAGCACCCGTGTAACGAGATAGTTCCCTCTCTGAGTCCCGTTGAAAACAAGGTTATGCCAAGACAACATCCGTTACGGCGATTCGGGCGAGTTGCCCTACCCAGGAAGCCCGACCGAAGTCCTCAGAGAAGACCCGGCCGGCGCGGTATGCGCGGCCGTCGGCCTTACGTGGCCGGACGATCGCTGTCCGCGTTCGACTGAGGGTTCCCCCGAGCACAATGGCCGTTCTGCCGAGGCCGTGCCACTCATAGCCTTCCCTGTCCGGACCCGTCTCAACCACGGCGAGTCCCGGTCAACCCGGCGCTGTCCGGCGATCGGCCGGAGGGTTGACATGCCCGCATCCGTCCGGCGGCCACCCCCGTCCGACGCCCCGTCCCGTCCGTGTAAGCTGAGTCCAACCTCAGCCGGGGCGCAACACGTCCCAGCCGAGGATCGGTTCCGGAAGATCGTCCAGGCTCGAGCCCCTTGTGCGGGGGTATCCGGTAGGGTGTTCAACCAGACCAAATCGGGCGTATAGCTCAGTGGTAGAGCGCTGCCTTCACACGGCAGAGGTCCGTGGTTCGAAACCACGTACGCCCACGCGATCGGGGGCTTTCTGGTCGATCCCCTTTGGGGGATCTTTCCGGGGGTCTCGCGTTGTGTCTGCCGGGGGGCCCAGCCCCCCGAACCCCCCAGGTGGTTGGCTGGGGGGTTTTTTGTTGTTTGGGGTGGCACTTTGGTGGGGGTGCCGGCTGGTGGCTGGGGGTGCTGTGCGGCTGGTGGGCGGAGGGGCTGAGGTGTGGCTGTGGCTGGTGACGTGTGCCGGTGCGGCTGGTGGCGTGAGGGCTGGTGGGTGATGGCGTGAGGGCTAGTGGGGCTGGTGGGTGGCGGGGGTGGGGTGGGGAACGCGGGGGCGGGCGGTCATCTGCAGGGATCGGGGGCGCAGGGTTACTCGGGGGACGGGGGTCACCGGGCGGCCGGGGGTTGGCGCCAGGGTTCGGACGGAGCTGATCGCGGCCAGGGCCAGGGCGCCTTCCATCTCGGCGAACGTGTTGCCGATGCACTGGCGGGTTCCGCCCCCGAAGGGGAAGTAGGCGTACTTCGGGCGGCTGGGGTCGGGGGTCAGCCACCGCTGCGGGCGGAACTCCCCGGGGGCGGGCCACCAGGTGGGATCCCGGTGGATCACCCACTGGCTCAGCAGGACGTTCGTGTCCGCGGGCAGGTGGTGGCCGGCGAGGGTGACGTCCCTCGTCGTGCGGCGCAGCAGGACCCAGGCGGGCGGGTACAGGCGCAGGGTCTCGCTGAACACGGCCCGGGTGTAGGGCAGCTCGGTCAGGTCCCCGGTGGTCGGCTCGCGGCCGCCGAGGACGTCGTCGAGTTCGGCGTGCATCCGGTCGCGGGCCTGCGGGTTGCCGGCGAGCAGGTGGTAGGCCCAGGTCATCGCGTTCGCGGTGGTCTCGTGGCCGGCCAGCAGGATGGTCAGCGCCTCGTCGCGGATCGAGGTGTCGTCCAGCGGGGCGCCGGTGTCGGCGTCGCGGGCCGCCAGCAGGGTGGACAGCAGGTCGGAACCGGCCGCGCCGCGGGATCTGCGCTGCTCGATCAGTTCCATGACCACGGCGGTGAGGTCGTCCCGCGCGTCGTGGGCCGCCCGCAGCGGGCCGAGCGGCAGGTGCCGCTGCAGGCGCAGGGCTCCCGGGAGCACCGCCAGCCGGGACAGGCGCATGTTCGCGGCGACGGCGCGGCGCACTCGCCGGACGACCTCGCTGTCGACGTCGACGCCGAACACGGTGCGGGCGACGATGGCGAGGGTCAGCTCGCTCATGTCGGTGTGGACCTCCCGGCGCGAGCCGTCCGCCCAGCCCAGCGCGGCGGCGCGGGACAGTTCGGAGACCGCCGCGCCGTAGCCGGCGATCCGCTCGTGGTGGAACATCGGCTGGATCAGCCGGCGGCGGGTCCGGTGCAGGTCGCCGCCGCTGGTGAGCAGGCCCGACCCGAGCAGCAGCGCCAGCGGCTGGACGCCCTCGCCCGGCGGCATGGTGCGCCGACGCAGGCCCTTGGCGTAGGCGCGCTGCTCGCGCACCAGGACCTGCTCGACCGCGTCGGGGTCGCACACGAGGTGGAAGCCGCCGCGCCCGACGGGCACCCGGACGATCGGGCCGTAGCTGGCGCGCAGCCGGGTGAAGAGGCTGAGCGGGTCGGCGAGCAGCTCGCGCAGGAACGCCGGGGTGGCCCGGGCCGGCCCCGGGGCCGGTGCCCCGGTGTGCCCCGTGATGCGCAGGCGGTCGATCGACATGTGCGGCTCCAGGAGGCACTGCGGGCGGCGGCCCCGTACCGCGCCCTCGGTAGCCATCCTGGACCCCGGACGGGCGGTCGAACGCCCCGTCCCTCGCTGCCGCGGGCGGCCTGCGCCGGCCACCCGCGCGTGGCACGCGGATGGGTACCGTGGTGTCTCGGACGGGTACCGGTGGGCCGGCTGGTGATCGGCGGCGGCGGGTCGGGGCTCGCGGGGCGCGGGAGGCGGCAGCGTGGTGAGGGTTGCGCAGGTCGGAGGGCGGGGCCGAGGGGAGCCGATCCCGCCGGTGTCGGGGCCGGGCTGGTGAGCGCGACCGCGGCGCCGGACGGCACGCCCCTCGACGAGCAGGCGGGTGTCGGCCATCCGGACGCCTTCCAGCGTCTTTACACGCCGCATCGCATGGCTTACATCAAGGGAGCGGGGCGGTCCCCGGACGACGAGTGCCCCTTCTGCGCCATCGTGGCGATGACGGACGAGGACGGTCTCGTGGTCGCGCGGGGAAAATCCGTATACGCCGTTCTTAATTTGTATCCATACAACGCCGGCCATTTGATGGTGGTTCCCTACCGTCACGTCGCCGACTACGCCGAGATGGACTACGACGAGACGGTGGAGATGTCGTTGTTCGTCCAGCACGCGCTGCGCGCGTTGCGGGTGGCCAGCGGCGCGCACGGGTTCAACACCGGTATGAATCTGGGCTCGGTTGCCGGTGCGGGAATCGCGTCCCATGTGCACCAGCATGTTGTTCCGCGCTGGGGCGGTGACACGAACTTCATGCCCGTCGTCGGCGCGACCCGGGTGCTGCCGGCGCTGCTCGGCCAGACCCGGGAGCTGCTCGCGCAGGCATGGCGGCGCACCGAGCGGACGGCCTGACCCACCCGCGCGGAGCGGGTGGGCGGCCGTTTTTCGTCACCCGCTGTCACCCGGGCGGGGTCACTCTGGGCGGGGTCACTACTGCTCGGTGAACCTGGCCCTCAGATGGTCGGGAACCGGCTCGTAGCCGAGCGGGCGGCGGCTGAACAGGCCCGTTCCGTGGCTCACGGAGCGCAGGTCCACCGCGTAGCGGGTCATCTCGGCCGCGGGGATCTCCGCGTGGACGGCGGTGCGCGGCGGGCCCTCCGGATCGCCGTTGCCGACCGGCGCCATCCCCACGACCCGGCCGCGCCGCGCGGAGACGTCGCTGATCACCGCGCCGACGTGCTCGTCGGGCACGGTCACGTGGACCTCCAGGACGGGTTCGAGCAGCACCACGCCGGCCGCGCGGGCGGCCTCCCGCAGCGCCAGGCCGCCGGCAGCCTGGAAGGCCAGGTCGGACGAGTCGACGCTGTGCGCCTTTCCGTCGACCAGCCGCACCCGGAGGTCGACGGCGGGGAACCCGGCCTGCAGGCCCCGTTCCAGCTGGGCCCGGACCCCCTTCTCCACCGAGGGGATGAACTGGCGGGGGACCGCGCCGCCGACGACCTCGTCCACGAACTCGAAGCCGCTGCCCGCGGGCAGCGGCTCGACCCGCAGGCGGCAGATCGCGTACTGCCCGTGCCCGCCCGACTGCTTCACCAGCCGTCCGACGCCCTCGGCCGGCCCGCGCAGAGTCTCCCGCATGGGCACCCGCAGCGGGATCTTCTCGAGGGTGACGCCGAACCGCTCCCGCAGGCGGTCCAGGACGACGTCGCAGTGCGCCTCGCCCATGCACCACAGGACGAGCTGGCCGGTCTCGGCGTCCTGCGCCACGGCCAGGGTGGGGTCCTCGGCGCAGACGCGGCCCAGCGCCGCGGAGAGCTTGCTCTCGTCGGAGCGGGCCGGCGCGCGCACCGCGACGGGCAGCAGCGGTTCCGGCATCGTCCAGGCGGGCAGGTGGCGCGGGTCCGCCGGGTCGGAGAGGGTGTCGCCGGTCTCGGCGGTGGACAGCCGGGTGATCACGCAGATCCCGCCGGCGGCGCACTCGTCGACCGAGTGCAGGGCGATCCCGACGGCCTGCGAGAGCGCCCCGACCCGCTCGTCGTCGTCGTGGTCGGGATGTCCGGCGGCGGCCCGTCCGTGGCCTGAGACGTGTACGGCCGCGTCGGGGCGCAGGATGCCGGAGAAGACCCGGACGAGGGACATCCGGCCGATGTACGGGTCGGTGGTGGTGCGGACGATCTCGGCGACCAGTGGCCCGGCCGGGTCGCCGACCGCCGGTGGGCACGGTGCGCCGTCCGGGCGGGTGAGGCTGGGCAGCGGGTGCTCGCGCGGGGACGGGAAGGCGTGCGCGAACAGGTCGAGCAGCTCGACGGTGCCCAGGCCGGGTGGCACCCCACGCGCCCCGGCGGCGGCGCGGGCCGGCACCGCGAGCGGCAGGACGGGGTAGAACGATCCGCGCGCCACCGCGGTCTCCAGGTCGTCGAGCAGCATCTTGGGGTCCAGCTCCTCGCCGCCGAGGTACCGCTCCAGCAGGCTCTCGTCCTCGCTCTCGGCGATGATCCCCTCGACCAGCGCGCCGCGGGCCGCCCCCGCCGGGCCGGTCAGCTCGGCGGCGGGCTCGTGCTCGAGGCGGGTGCCGGCCGAGTACTCGACCACCCGTCCGGTGAGCAGGGCGACGAGCCGGGACGCCTGCCCGCCGCCGGGTTCGGGCAGGTACGCGGGCAGGACTCCCACGCCGAAGGTCTCCTGGCAGGCGAGCAGGGTCGCGTCGAAGTCGGCCCGGGGATGGTCCAGCCGGGTGATGGCTATCGCGCGGGGCATGCCGACGGCCGCGCACTCCTCCCAGAGCATCCTGGTCGAGCCGTCGATGCCCTCGAGGGCGCTGATGACGAACAGGGCGGCGTCCGCCGCGCGCAGGCCCGCCCGCAGCTCCCCGACGAAGTCCGGGTAGCCGGGGGTGTCCAGCAGGTTCACCGCGAGGCCACGGTGGCGCAGGGAGGCCAGGACGAGCGAGATGCTCCGCTGGGCCGGTTCTCCGCCGGGGACCGTGCCCGCGCCGCCCCCGGCGGCACCCACCCCGGGCGCGCCCCCGTCGCCCCCGCCCCCGGCCTGGCCGCCGGTGCCGTTGGCATCGGCACGGCCGTTGCCACTCCTCCCGGCTGTGCCGTTGCCGTTGCCGTCGGCGGCCGGCGTGATGGTGGCGGTGGACCGCTCGTCGAGGAACTCGGCCACCTGGAGGAGATGGCGCAGCAGGGTCGTCTTGCCGGCACCGGTGTGCCCGACGAGGACCACGTTGCGCACATCGCGCGGAGTTGCTGACATTCCGGCCTCCCTGCAGGGTGCGGCGGAGTCGGTGCGCCGGCGCGACTCCACCGGCGCGGACCCGCCTGGCTCGCGGTGCCCGCGGCCGGCCGAGGGGCCGTGCCCCGCGGGCGTGCTGTGCCTGCCGTGCCTTGCTTGCCGTGTCTGTCGGGTGTCCGCCGCGGGCACTGGTATGTACCCGAAGAGTCCTCTGCTGTGACGTGTAGCACAACCCGGGCTCTGATCGTGATCGGATATGAGCGGATCGTGACGGCGGTACTGTGAGACCGCCCAACCCGGGCGGTACGCCAGAGACGACGGGACGGACATGCTCGCAAGCAAGGCGCGACCCCAGATCCAGAAGGTGCTCGATCCGTTGAGCGAGTGGGCCGCGCGCTCGTCGGTGTCACCCGACATGGTGACGGTGATCGGCACGATCGGGGTGGCCGGTGGGGCCCTCGGCTTCTTCACCCGCGGGGTGTTCTTCGTCGGAACGCTCGTCATCACCCTGTTCGTCTTCTCGGACCTGATGGACGGGGTGATCGCCCGGGCCCGCGGCATCTCCTCCAAGTGGGGCGCGTTCCTGGACTCGACCTCCGACCGGGTCGGCGACGGCGCGATCTTCGGGTCGCTGGTGATCTGGTACGCGGGCGACGGTGACTCGCTGCCGTTGGCGGGCGCGGCGCTGCTCTGCCTGGTCGCCGGCTCGGTGACCTCGTATGTGAAGGCCCGTGCCGAGGGCCTGGGGTTCAGCTGCGACGTCGGGTTCGCCGAGCGGGGCGAGCGTCTGCTGATCCTGCTCGTGGCCGCCGGTCTGTACGGCCTGGGCGTGCCCTACCTGTTGCCCGTGGCGCTGTGGTTCCTGGTCGGGGCGACCCTGCTCACCGTGAGCCAGCGGGTGGTGCACGTGCACCGGCAGTTCGTCCGGTCCGGGCGGCCCACCCTCGCCCCGCCGGCCGGCGCACCGGCGTCCGACCCGGCGGCCGGGCAGCCCGGCGCGGCGGGCGGCGACCCGTCCGGGTCCGCCTCGGTCATGACCGCGGGCAGCGGTCCGGACGGTGCCCCCATCCCGGCCGGCGCGGGCGACACGCCGCCGGCGGCGACGCCGGCACACCAGCCGCAGCAGCCGTCGGTGCCCGCGGTGCCGCGGATCGCTCCCGGCCACTGACCGCCCGAACCGGAACCGACCGTCGATGACGTCCGCGGGGCGGGTGACGCTGCTCGGCTACGTGCTGGGGTGGCGTCTCGTCCGGCTGCTGCCCGAGCGCGTCGCCGCCTGGTGCTTCGCCCGCGCCGCGGATCTCGCCCACCGCCGCGGCGGGCGCGGGACGGCGCGGCTGCGCGCCAACCTGGCCCGGGTCGTGCCGCCGGGCACCGACCTCGACGCGCTGACCCGGTCCGCGCTGCGCTCCTACGCGCGGTACTGGATGGAGGTCTTCCGCCTCCAGGACCTGCCGACCCACCGGCTGGTCGGCGCCATGCGGGTGCTCGACGAGGACCGGCTGCGCCGCGCGCACGCGACCGGTCGGGGCGTCATCCTGGCGCTGCCGCACATGGGGAACTGGGAGCAGGCCGGGGCGTGGCTGGTGGCCACCGGCATCCCGTTCACGACGGTGGCCGAGCGGCTGCGTCCCGAGGAGCTCTTCGAGCGGTTCGTCCGGTTCCGCACCGCGCTCGGCATGGAGGTCATCCCGCTGACCGGCGGCACGCAGCCGCCGGCGGACCTGCTGGCCGAGCGGCTGCGGGCCGGCGGCGCCCTGTGCCTGCTGGCGGACCGCGACCTCACCTCCGCCGGGGTCGCCGTCACCTTCTTCGGCGCGACGGCCACCATGCCGCCGGGTCCGGCCGCGCTCGCGCTGCGCACCGGGGCCATCCTGCTGCCGGTCACGCTCTGGTTCGACGACGACGGCTGGAGCGCGCGGATCCACCCCGAGGTCGGGCACACCGACATCCCGACCATGACCCAGCGGCTCGCGGACGAGTTCGCCGCCGGCATCGCCGCGCATCCCGCCGACTGGCACATGCTCCAGCGGATCTGGCCCGACCCGTCGTGAGGAGCGGCCGGCGGTGAGGATCGGACTCGCCTGCCCCTACACCTGGGACGTGCCCGGGGGCGTCCAGGCGCACGTGCGGGACCTCGCCGAGACGCTGCTCGACGCCGGGCACGAGGTCTCGGTGATCACCCCGGTGGACGACGAGTCCACGCTGCCGGCCTACGCCGTGGACGCCGGCCGCGCGGTGCCGGTGCCCTACAACGGCTCGGTGGCCCGGCTGCTCATGGGGCCGGTCTCGGCCGCCCGGGTGCGCCGGTGGCTGCGCGAGCACGACTTCGACGTGCTGCACGCGCACGAGCCGACCGCGCCCAGCGTCAGCCTGCTGGCCTGCATGCTCGCCGACGGCCCGCTGGTCGCCACCTTCCACACCGCCAACCCCAGGTCCAGAATCCTCACCGCGGGGCACCGCGCGCTGCGGCCGTCGCTGGAGAAGCTGCGGGCGCGGATCGCGGTGTCCGAGGCGGCGCGGCGCACGCTGGTGGAGCACCTCGGCACCGGCGCGATTCTCATCCCGAACGGGGTGGCCGTGCGGGCCTTCGCCGACGCCCGCCCGCTGCCCGGCTACGGCACCGCGCCGACGGTTGCCTTCCTCGGCCGGATCGACGAGCCGCGCAAGGGCCTGGACGTGCTGATGGCCGCGTTCCCGCTGCTCGTCGAGCGGGTGCCGGACGTCCGGCTGCTGGTCGCCGGCCCCGGCGACACCGAGGCGGTGCGCGCCCGTATCGACCCCGCGCTGCTCGGACGGGTCGATCTCGTCGGGCTCGTCCCGGAGGCCGACAAGGCCGCGGTGTTCGCCTCCGGCAGCGTGTACTGCGCCCCGAACACCGGGCAGGAGAGCTTCGGGATCGTGCTGCTCGAGGCGATGGCGGCGGGGACGCCGGTGGTCGCGAGCGACATCGACGCCTTCCGGCGGGTGCTCGACAACGGGCGGGCCGGGCGGCTGTTCGGGGTGGGGGAGCCGGCGGAGCTGGCGGCGAACCTGGCCGAGCTGCTCGAGGACCCCGCCGAGCGGGCCCGGCTGGCCGAGCGTGGTCGCGCCGTCGTCGCCCAGTACGACTGGAGGGTGATCGCGCAGCGCATCGTCGGTGTGTACGAGATGATCTCCGGCGACCGCCCGGTGTCGGTGGCCGCCCCCGAGGAGAGCTGAGCCGGCCGGCCGGGACCACCTACCGGCGGTGATCTGTCCACCGCGGTTGACTACGCTGCGCGAGATGACAGGCGTGGTGGTCGTGGTGGTGGCCGTCGTGGTGATCGCCACCTACCTGACCTGGCTGGCGAGCCGGCTCGACCGGCTGGCCGGCCGGGTCGACGCGACGCGCGCCGGACTCGTGACCCAGCTCGTCGCCCGGGCCGACGCGGCGTACGAGCTCGCCACCCGCCGCGACCTCGCCGAGCTCGCCGGCGCGGCCGGGCGAGCCCGGGTCGGCCACGCCGACCTGCTCGCCGGCGCCGGGCTGGGCACCGCCGCGGAGGACGCGGAGAACGAGCTGAGCCGGGCGTTGCGTGCCCCGGCCGTGGTCGCCGTGGGGCGGCACGCCCCGGCGGAGGTGGCCGCCGTCGACTCGGCGGCGGCCCGGGTGGCCCTGGCCCGCCAGTTCCACAACGACGCGGTCGGCGACGTCCGCTCGCTGGCCGGCCGGCGCCTGGTGCGGGTACTGCACCTGTCGGGGCACCGGCCGTTGCCCGCCTACTTCGAAATCGACGACGCGTTGCCCGCCCGGGAGGAGGACCCGCCCCGCTCAGACGACCCGGCCGGGCTGCCCGGAGCCTGAGCCCTGAGCGCTCGCGTTGCGTGTCGTCCCCTGCTGGCCCGGCACGCCGGGCTGGCCGGGCTGGTCACCCTGGCCGGGCTGCCCCGCTCCCGCGCCGGGCACCGGCCCGAGGCACAGGACGAAGTCAGGCCCGGGCCCGGTCTGCGTGTAGCTCGCGGTGGTCCGTGCCCAGAGGTCGCATCGGGCGTCGGAGTCGCCGTCCAGCCTGCTCAGGACGACGTACTGAGCCCGGGGTGACGAGCAGTCGACGATCGAGATCCGCTGGCCGTCCCGGCGGACGCAGTCGCCGGAGCGGGCCCCGCCCCCGTCCGGGTCGCGGGTCGCGATCGCCGCCACGACCAGCGCCAGCACGAGGAGCGGGACCAGCAGGCCGAGGGCCTCGGGCCGGCGGAACAGCGGGCGCCCGGGCCGCAGCGGCGGGGCGAGGGCGGGCCCCGGCGGGGGCAGCCTGCCGATCTTCGAGTGCTCGGTGAAGTTCAGCAGCAGGATCACCGGGGTGATGAACGGCGAGGCGATGCCCCACCAGCCCTGCCAGAGCGTCCGCGCGTTCATGGTGCGCAGTGTCGCGGTGCCGCAGGTGCGGCAGAACGGTCCGTGTTCGGAGCGGAACCGCATGAAGATGATGAAGCCCTGATGTCCGCGGATCGTCGCCGGCACGGCCGGAGCCGCGCCGCAGATCCGGCACCGCGGCCCCGCGGGCCAGCCGGCGGGCGCCGGCTGCGCCCACGGCTGCGGTCCCGGCGGTCCCGGCGGTCCCGCGGGCCCAGGAGCGGCGTACGGCCCGACCGGCGACGGCGGGCCGGGGAAGGACGTCGGGCCACCAGCCGGCCGGCCCGGGTACGGGCCGCCGGGCGGGGCCCCGGGGTACGACCCGCCGGGCGGTGGCCCGGGGTACGACCCGCCGGGCGGTGGCCCGGGGTACGGCCCGGTGCCGGGCGGGGGGCCGTACCCACCGGGCGCGCCGCCGCCCCAGGGTGGCTGTCCAGGAGCGGGCTGCCCAGGTCCGGGCCGCGGGCCGGGCGGTCCACCGCCGTAGGGACTTGTCATGACTCTCCTGGAAGGTTCCACGTCGTGGCACGGCAGGATACTGCGCTGGTCACCGGGCGGAAATCGGTACGGACACCCGGTGTGCCCCCGGTGCGCCGCCCGGCCCGGGGCCCCGCTGTGGAGATCGCCACCGTCGGTGGCGATCTCCACGATGCCGAAGATGGGGTAGGGCATGCGCGTCTCGGCCGTACCATGGAGCCGAATCCATGTCCGTCCGGGTCCGTCCGGCCCGGAACGACCACCGAACAGCCTGGTCCCCGCGTGGTCCGCGCCGGTCGGCCGGCCGCCGGTCCGCCGGCCCTCGGCCGGGGCTCCCCGCGCCGGGCCGCCGCCGTCGGTGCGCCGGCACGGTGCCACCGGTGCGCCGCCGGCACCCGGTCCGGCGGCGGACGCCACCGACGGGCCGCCACCACCGGACGGGTCGGCACCACCGGACGGCGGGTTCCACCGGCGGGTCCGCACCGCGGATCCCGTCCGGAGATCCCGTCCGAAGTACCTGTCCGAACTACCCGAAAGAGACGACACATGATGTCCGACGGCCTGACCGCCCCCGCCCCCGCCCCGGGCGCTTCGCCATCCGGCCCCGTCGCGCCGGCGGACGGCGCGGAGCGGCACGCCGGCACCGCCCGGGTCAAGCGCGGCATGGCGGAGATGCTCAAGGGCGGCGTCATCATGGACGTCGTCACCCCCGAGCAGGCCCGCATCGCCGAGGAGGCGGGCGCCGTCGCGGTCATGGCGCTGGAGCGGGTGCCCGCGGACATCCGGGCACAGGGCGGCGTGGCGCGGATGAGCGACCCCGACATGATCTCCGGGATCATCGAGGCGGTCTCGATCCCGGTCATGGCCAAGGCCCGGATCGGGCACTTCGTCGAGGCGCAGATCATCCAGTCGCTGGGTGTGGACTACATCGACGAGTCCGAGGTCCTCACCCCGGCGGACCCGCACCACCACATCGACAAGTGGAACTTCACGGTTCCCTTCGTCTGCGGGGCCACGAACCTGGGTGAGGCGCTGCGGCGGCTCTCCGAGGGCGCCGCGATGATCCGCTCGAAGGGTGAGGCCGGCACCGGCGAGGTCTCCAACGCCGTGGTGCACATGCGCACGATCCGCGCGGAGATCGCCCGGCTCTCGGCGCTGCCGCCCGAGGAGCTCTACGCCGCGGCCAAGGAGCTGCGCGCGCCGGTGGAGCTGGTCACCGAGGTCGCCCGGCTGGGCCGGTTGCCGGTCGTGCTGTTCACCGCCGGCGGCATCGCCACCCCGGCGGACGCGGCGCTGATGATGCAGCTCGGCGCGGACGGCGTGTTCGTCGGCTCGGGCATCTTCAAGTCCGGCGACCCGGCGCGGCGCGCCCGGGCGATCGTCGAGGCCACGACCATGTACAACGACCCCGGCGTGCTGGCCAAGGTGTCGCGCGGCCTCGGTGAGGCCATGGTCGGCATCAACGTCGGCGAGCTTCGGCCCGAGGCGCGCTTCGCCGACCGCGGCTGGTGAGCGCCCCGCGGATCGGCGTCCTGGCGTTGCAGGGCGATGTGCGCGAGCATGTCCGCGCCCTGCGCGGGGCCGGGGCCGACGCCGGCGAGGTGCGCCGGGCCGGCGAGCTGGCGGAGCTGGACGGCCTGGTTCTGCCCGGTGGTGAGTCCACTACGATCGGGCGGTTGCTGCGCGTGTTCGACCTGCTCGAACCGCTGCGGGCCGCCGTGGCCGGTGGCCTGCCGGTGTTCGGCTCCTGCGCGGGCATGATCCTGCTCGCGCAGGACGTGATCGACGGCCGCCCGGGCCAGCCGCTCATCGGTGGGCTCGACGTGGTCGTCCGGCGTAACGCCTTCGGTCGGCAGGTGGAGTCGTTCGAGACCGACCTGCTGGTCGAGGGCGTGGACGGGCCGGCGGTGCACGCCGTCTTCATCCGGGCACCGTGGGTAGAAAAGGCGGGGGACGGCGTCGAGGTGCTGGCCCGGGTCGGCGACCGGCCGGTCGCGATCCGGCAGGGGCCGCTGCTGGCCACGTCGTTCCATCCTGAACTGACGGGGGACATCCGGGTGCACCGGCTGTTCGTGGAGATCGTCCGATCCGAGCTCGCGCTCAAGAGGGGCAGGTCATGAGCGGTCACTCCAAGTGGGCGACCACCAAGCACAAGAAGGCGGTCGTCGACGCCCGCCGCGGCAAGCTGTTCGCCAAGCTGGTCAAGACCGTCGAGGTGGCGGCGAAGACGGGCGGCGGCGACCCGGCGGGGAACCCGACGCTGGCGGACGCGATCGCCAAGGCGAAGTCCCAGTCGGTGCCGAACGACAACATCGACCGGGCCATCAAGCGGGGCTCCGGCGAGCTCGCCGGCGGGGTGAACTACGAGTCGGTCACCTACGAGGCCTACGGGCCGAACGGGGTCGCCGTGCTCGTCGAGTGCCTCACCGACAACCGCAACCGGGCCGCCTCCGACGTCCGGGTCGCGATCACCCGCAACGGCGGCACCCCCGCCGACCCGGGCTCGGTGTCGTACCTGTTCAACCGCAAGGGCGTCATCCTGATCGACAAGACGCCGACCCTCACCGAGGACGACATCCTCCTCGCCGTGCTCGACGCCGGGGCGGAGGAGGTCAACGACGTCGGGGAGGCGTTCGAGGTCGTCTCCGAGGCCACCGACCTGCACGCCGTGCGGGTGGCGGCGACCGAGGCGGACCTGACGGTCGCCTCGGCGGACATCTCCTGGCTGCCCACGGTGAGCGTCCCGCTCGACGCGGAGCCGGCCCGGAAGGTCCTCAAGCTGGTCGAGGCGCTCGAGGATCTCGACGACGTCCAGAACGTCTGGTTCAACGCGGACATCTCCGACGACGTGATGGAACTCGTCTCCAGCTGAGCCGGTGCCGTCCGGGTACCGCCGGGCGGCCGTCCGTTCGGCGTGTCGTGGATGTCGGTGTTGCCCCGACCACTAGGATCGAACGGATGTTCGTCAGTGTCGTCGGGAGGGCTCGGTGCGTGTACTCGGAGTCGACCCGGGGCTGACCCGCTGCGGCCTCGGGGTGGTCGACGGCGGTCCCGGCCGCCGGGCCAGCCTGGTCGAGGTCGGCGTGGTGCGCACGCCCGCCTCGGACGAGGTGGCCGATCGGCTGCGGGCCGTCTCCGAGGGCGTGGACGAGTGGCTGGACCGGGTCCGCCCGGACGCGGTCGCGGTCGAGAAGGTCTTCAGTCAGGCCAACGTGCGCACGGTGATGGGCACCGCCCAGGCCGGCGCGGTGGCCATCGTGGCCGCGGCCCGGCGTGGGCTGCCGATCGGCCTGTACACGCCGAGCGAGGTCAAGGCCGCCGTCACCGGCAGCGGGCGCGCGGACAAGGCCCAGGTGGGGTTCATGGTGACGAAGCTGCTGGATCTTCCGGAGGCCCCGCGCCCGGCGGACGCCGCCGACGCGCTCGCCCTGGCGCTGTGCCACCTGTGGCGCGGGCCGGCGCTGGCCCGGATGCGGGCCGCGACCCCCGCGCGGAGCCCGGGTGCGCCCGGGGGGTCGGGCCTGCCGGGCGGATCGGGTGGCCGGCGGTGATCGCGTCGGTCAGCGGCACGGTGGAGGCGCTCTCGCCCGGCTCGGTGGTCGTCGACGTCGGCGGGGTCGGGGTGCTGGTGTGGTGCACGCCGTCGACGCTGGCCCGGCTGCGGGTGGGGGAGCGCGCGCGGCTGGCGACGACCCTCGTCGTGCGGGAGACCGAGCTGACGCTGTACGGGTTCCGCGACGCCGACGAGCGTGACGTCTTCGAGATCCTGCAGGGCGCGGCCGGGGTGGGCCCCCGGCTCGCCCAGGCCGTGCTCGGCGTGCACAGTCCGGACGTCATCCGTCGGGCCGTCGCGGAGGAGGATCTGGCCACGCTGACCAAGGTGCCGGGCATCGGCCGCAAGAGCGCCCAGCGCATCGTGCTCGACCTTCGGGACAGGCTCGGCCCGCCGTCCGCCGCGGTCCCGTCGCCACGCGTGGCGACGCCGCTGCCGCCCGCCGCCGTCGATCCGCGGCTCGGCGCCGCGGGCGAGCAGGTCCGGGACGCGCTGGTCGGCCTCGGCTACTCCGCGAAGGAGGCCCTGGACGCGGTGGTCGCCGCCCGGGCGGTGCCGCCGGGCCCGGCCGACGGCGGCACCGACGGCACGGCCGTCGCCCGCACCGACGGCACGGCGGGCGACGACGGTGACGGTGACCCCGCGGCGCTGCTGCGGGCCAGCCTCGCCGTGCTGCGGCCGCGATGAGCCCACTGATGACGAGGCCGCTGCTGACGAGCGCGCGGCTGACCAGGCCGCTGATGACGACGCCCCGGCGGTCGCCGTGAGCGGCGAGGGCCTGGTCTCGGCGGCGGCGGCCCCCGAGGAGCAGGCGTTCGAGGCCGGCCTGCGCCCGAAGAACCTGGACGAGTTCGTCGGCCAGCGCAAGGTGCGGGAGCAGCTTTCGATCATGCTCGAGGGGGCCCGCGGCCGTGGCCGCCCGCCCGACCACGTGCTCCTGTCGGGCCCACCCGGGCTGGGCAAGACGAGCCTGGCGATGATCATCGCCGAGGAGCTCGGTGTCCCGCTGCGGATGACCAGCGGCCCGGCGATCGAGCGGGCCGGTGACCTGGTGGCGATCCTGACCGCGCTCACGCCCGGCGAGGTGCTCTTCCTCGACGAGATCCACCGCATCGCCCGCCCCGCCGAGGAGCTGCTGTACGCGGCGATGGAGGACTTCCGCGTCGACGTGGTCCTCGGCAAGGGGCCGGGTGCGACGGCGATCCCGCTCGACCTGGCGCCGTTCACCCTGGTCGGCGCCACGACCCGCTCCGGCCTGCTGACCGGGCCGCTGCGGGACAGGTTCGGCTTCACCGCCCACATGGACTTCTACGACGCCGCCGAGCTGGCGCTGGTGCTGACCCGCTCCGCCCGGCTGCTCGGCGTGCGGCTGACCGAGGGCGGCGCGGCCGAGGTGGCGGGCCGCTCCCGGGGCACCCCGCGGATCGCGAACCGGCTGTTGCGCCGGGTCCGCGACTACGCGGAGGTCCGGGCCGACGGTGTGGTCTCCCGTGAGGTGGCCCGCGCCGCCCTGCGGATCTACGACGTGGACGCCCTCGGCCTGGACCGTCTCGACCGGGCGGTGCTCGACGCGCTGGTCCGCCGGTTCGGCGGCGGGCCGGTGGGGCTGGGCACCCTGGCCGTGGCGGTGGGCGAGGAGGCCGACACGGTCGAGGACGTCTCGGAGCCGTTCCTGCTCCGGGCCGGCCTGCTGATCCGCACGGCCCGGGGGAGGATGGCGACCCCGGCCGCGTTCACCCACCTGGGCCTTGAGCCGCAGGCGGACCAACTCGGCAGGTCACAGGCACCGGCGGCCCTGTTCGGGGAGGACTCCCCGGCGTCCTGAACCGCCGTCCGGGGGGGTCGGCCGGTGCTGCCGGGGAACACACCACCGGCCTGCCCGCTGCGGGTGTGGCGCGGATACGTACGATCAGCCGCGACACCCAGGAGGGCGGGACGTGCAGGTATTCGCGGCCGTGACGAACGCGGCGGACAACAGTGGCGGCAGCTCCATCAGTGGGCTGATCTTCCCGATACTGATCGTCCTTCTGATCGTCTATTTCTTCTCCACCCAGCGTCGCCGTGCACGCGCGCAACAGCAGCAGCTCTCCGAGATCGTCCCCGGCACGCTGGTCCTGACCACCGCCGGCCTGTACGCGACCGTCGTCGAGATGGACGGCGCCGACGTCCTGCTGGAGATCGCGCCGGACGTCGTCTGCCGTTTCGGCCGGTCCGCGATCGCCCGGGTGATCAGCGCGCCCGGCCAGGACGGCGACGCGGACGCGGACGACGAGGACACCGACGGTCACCCGGACGCCGACGGCCAGTCGGCCGTCCACGGGCGCGCGAACACCGACGGTCACCCGGACACCGACCCGCCCAGGCCAGGCCCGGGCGGGAAGTCCCTCGGCGGCGACTCCGGCCCGGGGGCCGGGGAGGCCGGCACCGGGGCCGACGGAACCGCCGGGAACGACGCCGGTCGTGGTGCCGAGAGCGCGGGCGACGCCGCGCGGCCGCCGCGCAAGGAGTTGTAGGGCGTGTCGTGGCCGCAGGCGTTCCGTGTCTTCTTGCGCCCGGTTCAGGGTGCTTCGGGATGCCGATCCGGGGTCTGTGGTGCGGCTGTGGTGCCTGCCGTCGCTGACCGTCACGCGCCTGTCGGCAGCCGGTGGTGTCACAGCCGGCCTGTCGGAACGTACCCTCGGTGACACTCGTTCGGAATCGTTGAGCGCCGCCGGGATCGGTGACGGTGTGTGAGGAAGGGACTTGGCGTTGGCACGTCGCTCGGCACGAGCCTCCGGAGGCGTCTCCGTCGGCGCCCGACTCGGAGTACTCGGTGCTCTGCTCGCCCTCCTCTACGGCCTGATGGCCGTCACCGGGCTCTGGACGCCCAAACTCGGCCTGGACCTCCAGGGCGGGACCAGCGTCATCCTCACCCCGCGTTCGATCACCGGCGGATCGGTCGACAACGGGGCCCTCAACAAGGCCGTGGACATCATCCGTGAGCGGGTCGACGGCCTCGGCGTGGCCGAGGCCGAGGTCCGCCGCGCGGGTGACACCATCGAGATCTCCGTGCCGGGTCGCGGCCGTAACGACGTCGTCGACCTGGTGGGCCAGACCGCTGAGCTGCGCTTCCGGGAGGTCTACGGGTCCGACGTAGCGCAGTCGGCGCCCGCACCGGCCGCCACCGCGACGCCCGCCCCGGGCGCGACACCCGCCCCGACGGCGACGCCGGCGCCGGGTGCGACGCCGGCCCCGGCCGACATCGCACCGGCGCCGACGGGCACCGGCGCGCCCGCCTCGCAGCGGCCCGCCGCGCTCGGGCCTGTCCCGGGCAGCGGCGAGCAGCCCGGTCTGGTGGCCCAGCCCGCCAGCTTCACGAACGGGGCCGGTGGCTCCGGGCCCCGCGTCGAGCTCGCGGCCGCGACCAGCCAGTCCGGCTCGCCCGCGCCGGCCGCCGCGCCCACGCCCAGTGCCCCCGCCGCCACGCAGCCGGCGGCCACCGATCCGGCGGCGGCGACCGACCCGGCCGCGGCGGCGGCCGACCCGAACGCGCCGACGCCGCCCGCCGACGTCGCGACCAAGTTCGCCAACCTCACCTGCTCGGCCACCGGCGTGCGAAGCACCTCGGTGAGCCTGGACCGCCCCGAGGACTGGATCGCCGCCTGCGACCGCAGCGGCACGACCAAGTACCTGCTCATGCCGGCGGCCCTCGTCGGCACGGACGTGTCCACCGCCTCGGCGGGCCTGCTCAGCACCGGCGGAACCTCGAGCGTCACCACCGGCGAGTGGGTCGTCAACGTCGATTTCACCGGCTCGGGCCAGAGCAAGTTCACGAGCCTGACCGAGAAGACGATCGGCAAGCAGGTCGCGATCGTGCTCGACGGCATCGTCCAGTCGGCGCCGCAGACGAACGAGCGGATCGCCGGCTCGGCGCAGATCTCGGGGAGCTTCTCCCAGTCCGACGCCGAGGACCTCGCGAACGTCCTGCGCTTCGGCGCGCTGCCGTTGGCCTTCGAACGCTCGCAGGCCGAGTCGGTCTCCCCGACCCTGGGCCAGGAGTCGCTGCACGGCGGGCTGCTGGCCGGGGCGATCGGGCTCGCCCTGGTGATCCTTTACTCGTTCCTGTACTACCGGGCGCTGGGCATCGTCGTGATCGCCTCGCTGGGGGTCAGCGCGGCGCTCATCTACGCCTCGGTCGTCCTGCTCGGCGACGCGATCGGGTTCACCCTGACGCTGGCCGGCATCGCCGGACTGATCGTGTCGATCGGTGTGACCGCGGACTCGTTCGTCGTCTACTTCGAACGGATCAAGGACGAGGTCCGCGCCGGTCGCAGCGTCCGGACCTCGGTCGAACGGGCCTGGCCGGCGGCCAGGCGCACCATGCTGTCCGCGGACACGGTGTCCTTCCTCGCCGCGGCGGTGCTCTACGTGCTCTCGGTCGGGTCGGTGCGGGGCTTCGCCTTCACTCTCGGCCTGTCGACGCTCATCGACGTCCTGATCATGTTCATCTTCACCCGGCCGCTGGTCACCGCGCTGGTACGGCGACCGTTCTTCAGCACCAGCCGGTTCTCCGGGCTGACGGTGCGCTCAGTCGGCGGTGCCGCCGCGGCGGACCGACCGCGGCTGGCTCGGCGCGTGGACGTGAGCAAGCCCGGCGGCGCCGCCGGGGCCGGGAGCGCGCGCGCCGGCTCCGACACCGAGGGCGGTGACCCGTCGGCCACCGGTGACCTTGACCCTCCGGATCCAGGGCCTCGGCTCGAGGAACCGGGCACGGGGCCGCGGGTGGCGGGCCGGCGCACGGCCGGACAGAGGCGGGAGCACTGACATGTCGTTGATAGGTCGGCTCTACCGCAGCGAGTTCAACGCCGACTTCGTCGGCCGCCGCCGGGTCTGGTACATCGTGTCCGGTACGTTGATCACGATCTGCGCGCTCAGCATGATCTTTCGGGGGTTCACCCTGGGCATCGAGTTCTCCGGCGGCGCCGTCTTCCAGTTTCCGTCGAACGGCGGGACGGTCGAGCAGGTCGACAGCCTCCTGCGCGACAACGGGATCGACGTGTCCGACAGCGTCGTCCAGCAGCTGGAGACGTCCCACCAGTTCCGGGTGCAGACGCCCACGCTGACCGACCAGCAGACCGAGGCGTTGCAGCAGGACTTCGCGACCCACTTCAAGGTCACCAACCCGGACGAGAACATCGCCGTCTCGACCGTCGGGTCGTCCTGGGGTTCGACGATCACGAGTAAGGCGATCCAGGGCCTGATCGTGTTCCTGGTTCTGGTGATGATCTATCTGTCGATCCGGTTCGAGTGGAAGATGGCGGCCGCGGCGATGGCCGCGCTGGTCCATGACCTCATCGTCACGATGGGCGTCTACTCGCTCGTCGGCTTCGAGGTCACCCCGTCCACGGTCATCGCCGTCCTGACCATCCTCGGCTTCTCGCTGTACGACACGGTGGTCGTCTTCGACCGGGTCCGTGAGAACACGGCGGGGATGGCGACGTCCTCGCGGCGCACCTACGCCGAGGCGACGAACGACGCGCTCAACGAGACGCTGGTCCGCTCGCTGAACACGTCGCTGATCGCGCTCATCCCGGTGGCCTCGCTGCTGTTCGTCGGCGCCGGCCTGCTGGGCGCGGGCACGCTCAAGGACCTCGCCCTCGCCCAGTTCGTCGGTATCGCCTCGGGCACGTACTCGTCGCTGTTCTTCGCCACCCCGCTGCTGGTCGACCTCAAGCGCGGCGAGCCGGCGGTGAGGGCGCTCGACGCCCGGGTCATGCGGGCCCGGGCGAGCGCCGCCCGCGCGGCCAAGACGACCGAGCCCGGGGGCGGCGGCCGATCGGTGGGACGCGGCGGAGCGGACCCGGGAACGTCGGCCCCGCCGGCCGACCAGGACTCCGGCCGGCGCGACGACGGCCGGGAGCCGGCGGACACCGTCGGCGTCGCCACCGGGATGCGCGCGGCGCCGGCCGGGGCCGCGAGCGGCGCGGCCGGGCGTGGTGGCCTGCCGTCGGCCCAGCGCCGCGCCCCGAACCGCAAACCGTCCCAGCGCGGCCGACCGAGCGGCAAGAAGCGACGCTAGGGGCACCCGCCTCGACGGAGTAACAGAGACAGCCGGAGTAACACAGAGACAGCCAGAACCACGACCGGCACGACATCGGCGCGAACCGCCGCCCGCGGGGCGGTGACAACGAAGATCGGAGAGGTCACCACGATGACAAGCGTCGACAGCCAGCCGGACCTGAGTGCGGCCGAGGCCGTGCTGGGCGCGCACGTGCGCGACGTCATGGACTTCCCCAAGCCGGGAGTCGTCTTCAAGGACATCACCCCGCTGCTCTCGACCCCGGCCGCCTTCGGAGTGGTCGTCGGCGCGCTGGCGGACCTCGCCCGCGCGCTGGGCGCCACCACGATCGCCGGGATCGAGGCGCGGGGCTTCCTGCTGGCCGCGCCGGTCGCCGACCGGGTCGGCGCCGGCCTCGTCCCGATCCGCAAGCAGGGCAAGCTGCCCGGCCGGACCCGCAGCGAGGCGTACGCGCTGGAGTACGGGACGGCCGTCCTGGAGATCCACGAGGACGCCGTGCCGGCGGGCGAGCGGGTCCTGATCGTCGACGACGTGCTCGCCACCGGCGGCACCGCGGCCGCCGCGCACACCCTGCTGCGCGGGTGCGGCGCCGACGTGGTGGGGCTGGCGGTGCTGATGGAGCTGACCTTCCTCTCCGGGCGCGACCGGACCGGCACGCTCGACATCACCTCGATCATGAAGATCTGACCGTGTCCGGTGGGTGGCCCGGGTCCGGTCACGGTTCGTGACCGGCACTCGGCATTGACGCGAACGGCCTGCCCCCGGCCCGCCAGCGCGCCCCTGGCCGGGCGGGGTTGCGGAAGGCTCGGTGCCGCCGCAGCGTTAACCTCGATGTCAGGAGCCCTTCGCACATCCGTGCCACGGCTGAAGTGCTGAGCAGGAGCGGCCTGTGCCCGAGGCGCCGCCGGTGACCACCGGAGCCGTGCCGACGGCCGCGTCATCCGCCGGGGAGACGCGGCCGGTCCCGGCTGCCCTGCCCGCGACCGACCGCACGCCGTCCGCGACCGACCGCGCGCCGGCGGCGACCGACCGCACGCCGGCGGCGATGGACCGCACGTCCTCGGCGGGCGGGGAGCTCCCGCGCGCCGTCCCGTCCGCCGCGCACGGCGGACGGGACGGCGCCGAGGGCGGGCCGCCGTCCCCGCCCGTCCCGGACACGGCCGGCGAGGACGCCGAGAGCGGCTCGCCGGTGGTACCCCGGCTGGGGCACGAGTCGCCGCCGTTGCCACGCCGGGTCCGCCGCTTCTCCCGGCTGGGGGCGCACCGCGCCACGCCGCCCTCGTCGCTGGACCCCGTGCTGCGGGGGCTGGTCGCGAACCACCCGCGGGTGGACATCGGGCCGGTGCAGCGCGCGTTCGAGGTGGCCGACGCGGCCCACGCCGGGCAGGTCCGTTTCTCCGGGCACCCGTACATCACCCACCCGATCGCGGTCGCCAGCATCCTGGCCGACCTCGGGATGGACATCCCGACGCTGTGCGCCGCGCTGCTGCACGACACGCTGGAGGAGACCGACCTCCCGCCGGAGACGATCGAGGCCGAGTTCGGCCTGCAGGTGCTGCTGATCGTCGACGCGGTCAGCAAGCTCAACCGGGTCAAGGTCGGCGAGGCCGCGCAGACCGAGACCATCCGCCGGATGGTCGTCGCCATGGCGCGCGACCCGCGGGCCCTGGTGGTCAAGCTCGCCGAACGGCTGCACAACATGCGGACGCTGCGCTTCCTGCCCGAGCACAAGCAGGAGCGCAAGGCGCGCGAGACGCTGGAGATCTACGCCCCGCTGGCCCACCGCCTCGGGATGAACTCCCTGAAGTGGGAGCTGGAGGACCTGGCCTTCGCGGCGCTGTTCCCCAAGCGCTACGACGAGATCGTCCGCCTGGTGGCCGACCGGGCGCCCAGCCGCGACGTCTACCTCACCGAGACGTCCACCCAGGTGCAGACGCAGCTGGCCGAGGCGCGGATCAAGGCCGTGGTGACCGGCCGCCCCAAGCACTACTACTCGATCTACCAGAAGATGGTCGTCCGCGGCCGGTCCTTCGAGGACATCTACGACCTCGTCGGCATCCGGGTCCTGGTCGACTCGGTCCGGGACTGCTACGCGGCACTGGGCACCGTCCACGCGAACTGGAAGCCGATCCCGGGCCGGTTCAAGGACTACATCGCGATGCCCAAGTACAACATGTACCAGTCGCTGCACACGACGGTGATCGGCCCCGAGGGCAAGCCGGTCGAGCTGCAGATCCGCACCCACTCGATGCACAACCGCGCCGAGTACGGCATCGCGGCGCACTGGAAGTACAAGGAGGACGGCTCCGGCGCGGGCTCCCGGTCCGGCGGTTCCAAAGCGTCCGGTTCCAGGTCGTCCGGCTCGTCGGCGTCGCGGCGGGCGGGCGCTAACGGCGGCGCCGGGGGCGCCGACCCGAACCTGCGCAACTGGCTGCGCCAGATCCTGGACTGGCAGCGTGAGACGGCCGACCCGGGGGAGTTCCTCGACAGCCTGCGCTTCGACATGGCCGACGACGAGGTCTTCGTCTTCACGCCGAAGGGCGACGTCATCCCGCTGCCGGTCGGGTCGACGCCGATCGACTTCGCCTATGCCGTGCACACCGACATCGGCCACCAGTGCGTCGGCGCCCGGGTCAACAGCCGGCTGGCCGCGCTCGACACCTCGCTGGAGAACGGCGACACGGTCGAGGTCTTCACCTCCCGGGCCCACTCGGCCGGCCCGAGCGAGGACTGGCTGACCTTCGTCCGTTCGTCCCGCGCCCGGACGAAGATCCGCCAGTGGCACGCCCGGGAGCGCCGCGAGGACGCGATCGTCGCCGGCCGGGACGCGATCGGCCGGGCGATGCGCCGCCACGGCCTCCCGCTGGCCCGCCTGATGACCGGCGACGCGCTGCTGACCCTGGCGAAGGACATGCGCTACGCCGACGTCGCCGCGCTGTACGCGGCGGTCGGCGAGAACAACATCAGCGCGCAGGCGGTGGTGAACCGGCTGCTGCAGGGGCTCGGCGGTCCCGAGGGCGCCGAGGAGGACGCGGCCGAGATCGAGCTGCCGATCCGGGCCCTGCGCCGGGCCACCGGTGACGCCGGCGTGCTCGTCACCGGTTCCCCGGACGTGTGGGCCAAGCTGGCCCGCTGCTGCACGCCGATGCCCGGCGACGCCATCGCCGGCTTCGTCACCCGGGGCAAGGGCGTGTCGGTGCACCGTGCCGACTGCGCCAACCTCGCCAGTCTGCGGGGCGGCCCGCACGACCGGACGGTCGAGGTGGAGTGGGCGCCGTCATCGGGCTCGGTCTTCCTGGTGGTGATCCAGGTGGAGGCGTTGGACCGGACCCGGCTGCTCTCCGACGTGACCAGGGTTCTGTCCGACCACCACGTCAACATCCTCTCCGCGTCGGTCACCACGACGCGCGAGCAGGTGGCGGTCAGCCGGTTCACCTTCGAGATGGGCGACGCCAAGCATCTCGGTCACATCCTCGACGCCGTCAGATCCACCGACGGCGTGTACGACTGTTTCCGAGTCACCTCGGACGCACAGAGCTGACTGCGAGGGGGCACGCCGTGAATGCTGAGGCCGCGGGAGCGGGTCTGCCGGCGGGCGGCGGCTTCTCGCCCGCACTGCCCGCACTGTCGAGGGCGGACGGTGACGCGGACTCCCGGACGATCGCCGCGGCCCGTCAGGCCAGCATGCGCCTGGCGCACCTGGCCCGCCGGATGGCCGCGCCGCGCGCCCCGCAGGTGCCCCCCGAACTGCGTGATCTCGTCGAGGCGCATCGGGACTTCCATCCCAAGGCCGACATCGGCGCGGTGATCCGCGCCTACTCGGTGGCGGACGGCCTGCACGCCGGCCAGACCCGGCGCAGCGGCGACCCGTACATCAGCCATCCGCTGGCCGTCGCCGAGGCACTCGCCGAGCTCGGCGTCGACACGACCACCCTGATCGCCGCGCTGCTGCACGACACGGTGGAGGACACCGGCTACACCCTCGAGTCGGTCGCCGCCGAGTTCGGCGGGGAGGTCGCCAACCTCGTAGACGGCGTCACCAAGCTCGACAAGATGCGGTTCGGGGAGGCGGCCGAGGCCGAGACGCTGCGCAAGCTGATCGTCGCGCTCGCCCGTGACTACCGCGTCCTGGTCATCAAGATCGCCGACCGGTTGCACAACATGCGGACCCTCGGCTTCATGTCCCCGGCCAAGCAGCAGAAGATCTCCCGGGTCACGCTCGAGGTGCTCGCCCCGCTGGCACACCGCCTCGGCGTGAGCGTGATCAAACGGGAGCTCGAGGACCGCGCGTTCGCGGTGCTCGACCCCGAGGAACACCGCCGGATCTCCACCGTCGTGGACGACTTCACCGCCGCCGAGCGGGCCAGCGGCGTGCTCGCCGCGATGGTCGCCCGGATGCGCGCCGGCCTGGCCGAGGCCCGGGTCGACGGCGCGGTGTCCATCCGGACCAGCCACATCTTCTCGATCCACAAACGCGGCCAGGAACGCGGCCGCCCGCCGCGGGACTACAACGACATCGTCCGCGTGCTCGTGCTCGTCGACGACATCACGGACTGCTACGCCGCGCTGGGTGTCATCCACGGGATCTGGCGACCGGTGCCCGGGCGGCTGCGCGACTTCGTGGCGACCCCCAAGTTCAACATGTACCAGAGCCTGCACACCAGCGTGATGGACGAGACCGGGCGCACGATCGACATCCAGATCCGGACCCCGTCCATGCACCGGCTGGCCGAGACCGGGATCGTCGCGAAGCCCGTCGGCCCCGGTGCGGACGGCGCCCGCCTCGAAGGGCTCTCCTGGCTGCACAGCCTGCTCGACTGGCAGGTCGACACCGTCGACCCGGGGGAGTTCCTGGAGTCGCTGTCGTCCGACCTGAACTCCGACGAGGTGCTCACGTTCACCCCCAAGGGCAAGATGATCGCCCTGCCGGCGCGGTCGTCGCCGGTCGACGTGGCCTACGCGGTCCACACCGACGTCGGCCACCGGGCGATCGGCGCCCGGGTGAACGGCCGGCTCGTGCCGCTGCACACCCGGCTGCGCAACGGCGACGTCGTCGAGATCCTCACCTCGAACCTGCCCGGGGCCGGCCCGAGCGAGGACTGGCTCGAGTTCGTCCGGACGTCGCGCGCCCGGGTCCGGATCCGCAAGAGGTTGGCCCGGCAGCGGCGCGACGCGCAGGCCCGCGCCGCCCAGGCGGCCGCGGACCGGCCGCTGGTGGTGACCGAGCGTGCGGCCTCCGACGCCCGCGCCGCGGGCGCGCCGTGGACCGCCCGGGGGGCGGGAGCGGGGGGCGGCGGGCGGGTCACCCGGCTGCGGCCGTCCGCGCAGCCGGCCCGGGCGGCCGACCCGGCCGCCGCCGACGCCGCCGACCTGAATGGTCCGCGGGTTGGCGCGGGCGGCGGCCCGGGCTCGCCGCGCGCCCATTCCGGTGCTTCGAGAACGCGCACCGGTTCCCGTCGATCCGGCGCCGGGGCCGCCCTGGGCGGTTCGATTGTCTCGGGCGATCCCGCCGGTTTCAACGGCGCCGCCGGATCGAAGGGTTCGGCTGCTTTCAGCGATGCCGACGGTTTCAACGGTGCCGCCGGTTTCAACGGTGCCGCCGGATTGAATGGTTCGGCTGGATTTAACGACGCGGCCGGTCCGAATGAATCCGTGGGGTCGGACGCCGGCGTCGTTTCGGACGGCGCCGCCGGCCGGGGAGAGCCTGGCCAGGGCCGAAGCGCCGGCTCCCCGGGTGCGGTGGGTGGAGCCGGTTCCGGTGGCTCCAGGAGCGGGGGGGAGAACGGCACGCCGTCCCGTGGCACGCGGCGCACCCGGCGTTCCGCCGCGGCGCAGCGTGGTGATCGCCTGGGTGGTCCGGACGGGCCCGGTGCGGGGAGTTCCCAGGGCCGGGAATCCGCCTCGGCGGCGGGGGGCGACGGCTCCGGCCGCCGGGGAACGCGGAACTGGGCGGGCTTCGCCGAGATCGGTGGCGCGGATGTGCCGGTGCGGCTCGCGCGATGTTGTCTTCCGCTCCCGGGTGACACGGTCGTCGGCTTCACCACGCACAGCAGTTCGGTCTCTCTTCACCGCCAGGAATGCGCGAACGTCACCGCTTCGGCGGCGTCGCGCGAGCAGGTGACCGTCAAGGGGTGGACTGCTCCGGAGAGTCAGACCTTCCCCGCCGAAATCGCCGTCGAGGCGTTCGACCGGTACGGGTTGCTGGCGGATATCACCGAGGTCCTCTCGGACACCTCCGCGTCGGTGCGGGCGGCGTCCACGTCGACATCCGAGGACAGGGTGGCGCGTGCCCGCTTCACCATCGAGGTCACGGGCCCGGACCAGCTCGATCGGGTGCTGGCGGCCGTGCGCGGCGTCGG
This sequence comes from Parafrankia discariae, assembly GCF_000373365.1. NCBI lineage: Bacteria > Bacillati > Actinomycetota > Actinomycetes > Frankiales > Frankiaceae > Parafrankia > Parafrankia discariae. The sequence goes on along the minus strand of NZ_KB891102.1, from coordinate 315,593 downwards.
CGGGGTGTACGACTGTTACCGGGCATGTCAGACGACGGTATGACGTCGCGTGGTCACCCGGGAGATTTATGCTCTCCGTGTCGCTATGACCCCGGAAGTCAGGTTTCCCCGCATTCCGGGCAGCGGCGGAGATCGAGTCGAATGTGCCCGTCGCCGCCGTCGGTGGAAAATCGACGGTGGCGCGGTAGATGCGATGTAGAGTATCCCGTGTAGCCATCGGTGATGGGTGGGAGTACGCGTGGGATACCTTCAGGTCATCACGAGCATCGACTCACCGGACGCCGCGGATCGTATCGGCAGGGCTCTCGTCGAGCGGCGGCTGGCCGCCTGTTTCCAGGTGCTTGGGCCGATTCGGAGCACTTATCGCTGGAACGGCGAGATCGAACAGTCCGAGGAATGGCTCTGCCTCGCCAAAACAACCACCGACCGGGTGACCGAGCTGATCACGGAGCTCTCCGCCGCGCATCCCTATGAGACGCCGGAGATCATTGCGACCCCCATCGTCCATGGGCATACGGACTATCTCGACTGGATCACGGCGGAGACCGAACCGACGGTCCATAACTGAGACATCCGGTCGCCCGGAGACATCCCGGCGACCGGGCCGCCCGCTCGGCCGGTGGGATGTCTCCGGGTGGGATGTCTCCGGTGGGGTGTGCCCGGGTGACCGGGATGCCTCTAGCAGGTGCTGGTCGTGCGGCGCTCAGGTGAGCGCGCGGAGCTGCTCGTCGAGGTCGCGGACGGCCTGCGTCTGCTGCCAGGGCCGTAGCTGCTCCCGGACGCGGCGGACCCTGGTCAGCCCGAGGGAGAAGTCGGTCGCCGCGACGATGGCGAGCGACTCGGTCGCGTACTGGGTGGCGGCCTCGATCTCCCGGCGCTGGATGTGGACCTCGGCGATGTCACCGAGCAGCAGGGACCGCTTCTTGGTGCCGCTGTACGGGGTGGTGGTGGCCCGTAGCGCCTCGGTGGCCGCCGCGTGGGCCGCGGCCGGCCGCCGCAGCCGGGTGTAGGTCGTGACCTTGATGCCGTCCAGCCGGCCGCGGTCGAAGAACTGGGTCCAGACCCGGTCACCGTCGTCAGCGCGGTCGAACGCGTCCTGGGCGCGGTCGAGGGCGGTCAGCGCGGCCCGCCCCTCGCCGCGGGCCGCCTGCTCCTCGGCCTCCCGCCCGGCCAGCCAGGCCCTGGTCATGACGGTGCTGCCCGTCGCGGCGCGGCGCTGCGCCTCGGCCAGCAGCGCGCAGGCCTGGTCGTGGCGGCCGATGCCCGCGCTGTGGTAGCTCTCGTAGCCCAGCACGCAGGCCCACAGCGCGCTGTCGTCGGCCTCCCGCGCCGCCTCGATGGCGACCCGGTAGTAGGCCAGGGCCGAGGGGACGTCGTTCATGTCGAAGGCGAGCCAGCCGGCCAGCGCGGCGGTCTCCCCGGCGGTGGAGGCGAGGTCCCGGCGGACGGGCGAGCGACCGCTGGACTCCAGAAGCTGCGTGAGCGTCCCCAGATGCCCGGTGACGCGGGGGAACAGGGCTCGGGCCGGAACCCGCTCCTCCAGGCCGTACAGGCCCGCGGTGCAGCGGCTCAGCTCGTCCGCCAGCTCCGGGGTGACCGTGGTGCGCCGGCGCAGCGCGGCGGACAGCCGCTCCCACGGCGCGTCGTCGCCGCCCATGCCCAGCGGGACGACGGCGACACCGCCGGCGGCCGCGAACAGCCGCAGGAACCCACGCCGCTCCACCGGGAGACCGTTGGGCAGGCTGCCGTCGGCCTCGGTCGCCTGCAGGAGCAACGCACCGGCCGGCATGAGCTCCCGGGAGGCCTTGTCCGTGCCGGGGGCGTTCGCCGGAAGGCCCGTGTTGGGGTCGTCGTCCACGAATCCGAGCTCGGCGGATGACCGTTCGAACAACGCCCGCAGCAGCCGCTGGTATCGAAGGCTGGGCTTTTTGTCGCCCTTCTCCCATTTGCAGATCATATTTCCCGTCACACCGGCCTCGCGGCCCTCGTGTACGACGGAGAAACGCCGGATCTCACTGGCCAGTCGTTCCTGCGACCAGCCGCGTTCCTCCCGGCTGGTACGCAACCGCACGTTCGGAGTGCGGGTGATCCCGGTCGATGCCGGCCTGTGGTCGTTCGCCTGCGCAGTCCTCGGCGTGGCGCGACCAGCCGACGGTACTGTCGAGCGCTGCATCGGGACCTCCGAGTCAAGCGGTTGACTTCAGGAGCTTAACCCTGAGTTAGCAAAGACGGTGATACCCCCTGTGTGGTCCTTCGGTGACAAGAAAGCGACAAATCATGGCACCGGTTGAGCTGCTCACAGACTGAGCCGCCCACAGGGAGTGGCCGGGTGGCGCCGCGGTGCGCGGTGTCGTCGCCGGCTCGGCGCACCACCATAGAGTCTGATGTCGTGAGAGTCGGACCCCTGCCATCAGGCTCCAGCGGGCGCGGCCCCCGTGCGCGCGGCGAGGCCCGGCCCCTGCGGGCATGGCAACACGCAGCCCTGGAGACCTACCGGTCGCGCAGCGCGTCCGGCGGCCGTGACTTCCTGGCCGTCGCGACCCCGGGTGCCGGCAAGACGACGTTCGCGCTGGAGATCGCGGCCGACCTGCTGGCCGCGGGCGAGGTGCGCGCGGTGACCGTGGTCGCCCCGACCGAGCACCTCAAGCGGCAGTGGGCCAACGCCGCCTCCGCGGTCGGGATCGACCTGGACCCGAACTTCCGCAACTCGGCCGGCGCCACCGCGTCGGACTACACCGGGGTCGCGGTCACCTACGCCCAGGTCGCCGCGCACCCCGCCCTGCACCGGATGCGAACCGCCGCGCGCCGGACACTGGTGATCCTCGACGAGATCCACCACGCGGGCGACGCCCTGTCCTGGGGCGAGGCGGTCCGGGAGGCGTTCCAGCCCGCCGCCCGCCGGCTGGCGCTCACCGGAACCCCGTTCCGGTCCGACGTCAACCCGATCCCATTCGTGACCTACCTGCCCGACGCCGAGGGGGTGACGCGCAGCGTCGCCGACTCCTCCTACGGTTACGCCGAGGCGCTGCGCGACGGCGTGGTCCGTCCAGTGCTCTTCCTCGCCTACTCGGGCGAGATGTCCTGGCGTACCAGCGCTGGCGCGGAGCTCAGCGCCCGGCTCGGCGAGCCGCT
>NZ_KB891102.1:12145-12435 GCF_000373365.1 Parafrankia discariae | reverse complement strand
CTNGAGGGTTANNTCNGNATCGGNANNNCGGGCAGTGTGGCTTCGGGTCGGGTGGCGTATTCGTTTGGTTTTGAGGGGCCGGCTCTGACGGTGGACACGGCGTGTTCGTCGTCGTTGGTGGCGGTGCATCTGGCGGTGGGGTCGTTGCGGTCGGGTGAGTGTTCGTTGGCGTTGGCGGGTGGGGTGGCGGTGATGGCGACGCCGGAGGTGTTTGTGGATTTCTCGCGGCAGGGTGGTCTGGCGGCGGACGGCCGGTGCAAGGCGTACGCCGACGCCGCCGACGGCACCGG
>NZ_KB891102.1:0-11435 GCF_000373365.1 Parafrankia discariae | reverse complement strand
TTCTTCTGGAGGTTTCGTGGGAGGTGTTGGAGCGGGCCGGGATTGATCCTGGTTCGTTGCGGGGGGAGCCGGTGGGTGTCTTCACCGGCCTGATGTTCCATGACTACTCCCATCATGTGGAACGGCTGCCCGCCGGCCTGGAGGGTTACTTCGGAATCGGCAACTCGGGCAGTGTGGCTTCGGGTCGGGTGGCGTATTCGTTTGGTTTTGAGGGGCCGGCTCTGACGGTGGACACGGCGTGTTCGTCGTCGTTGGTGGCGGTGCATCTGGCGGTGGGGTCGTTGCGGTCGGGTGAGTGTTCGTTGGCGTTGGCGGGTGGGGTGGCGGTGATGGCGACGCCGGAGGTGTTTGTGGATTTCTCGCGGCAGGGTGGTCTGGCGGCGGACGGCCGGTGCAAGGCGTACGCCGACGCCGCCGACGGCACCGGNNNNGCNGANGGNGTCNNNNTNCTNCTGNTGGAGCGGTTGTCGGACGCGCGNCGNNNNGGNCNNCGGGTGTTGGCGGTGGTGCGTGGTTCGGCGGTGAATCAGGATGGTGCGTCGAACGGGTTGACGGCGCCGAGTGGGCGCTCGCAGGAGCGGGTGATTCGGGCGGCGTTGGCGGATGCGGGGTTGTCGACGGCGGATGTGGATGTGGTGGAGGGGCATGGGACGGGGACCCGGCTCGGCGACCCGATCGAGGTCGGCGCGTTGCTGGCGACTTATGGCACCGGCCGCTCGCCGGACCGTCCGGTGCTGTTGGGGTCGTTGAAGTCGAACCTCGGGCACACCCAGGCCGCGGCGGGGGTGGCCGGGGTCATCAAGACGGTGCTGGCGCTGCGGCACGGCGTCGTGCCGAGGACGCTGCACGTGGACGCGCCGTCGACGCGGATCGACTGGTCGGCGGGTGCGGTGTCGCTGGTGACGGAGTCGACGCCGTGGCCGGAGGTGGGGCGGGCGCGGCGGGCGGGTGTGTCGTCGTTCGGGGTAAGCGGGACGAACGCGCATGTGATCATCGAGCAGGCCCCGGACGAGGCCCCGCAGGCGGCCGGGATCACCGCGCCGGCCCCCGGTGCCACCGCCGCGGCCGGCGCCGATGACACGCGGGTCGCCGCGGAGGAGGTCGTGCCCTGGCTGCTGTCCGCGGCCTCGCCGGAGGCGCTGCGCGCCCAGGCCGGCGGCCTGGCGGAGTTCGCCGCCGCGCGGCCGGAGCTGGCCGCGGCCGAGACCGGCCGGTCCCTGGCGACGTCACGGGCGCGTCTCGCCCGGCGCGCCGTCGTGCTGGCCGGCTCCACCGGCGAACGGGTCGCCGCGCTGCGTGCGCTGAGCGCCGGTACCCCGCACCCGGACGTGATCTCCGAACTGTCCCGGCCGCACGTCGGCGCCGATCGCGGAAACGTTTTCGTGTTTCCGGGTCAGGGGGCGCAGTGGGTGGGTATGGGGGCGGGTTTGTTGGGGGGTTCTTCGGTGTTTTCGGGGGTTTTTCGGGGGGTGGTGGAGGAGGTTTCTGAGGTGTTGTCGGGGTTGGTGGACTGGTCGTTGGTGGATGTGTTGCGGGGTGTGGGTGGGGGTGGGGTGTTGGAGCGGGTGGAGGTGGTGCAGCCGGTGTCGTTCGCGGTGGGTTTGGGGTTGGTGCGGGTGTGGGGGGAGCTGGGGGTGGTTCCGGGTGCGGTGGTGGGTCATTCGCAGGGTGAGGTGGTGGGGGCGTGTGTGGCGGGGGCGTTGAGTGTGGCGGATGCGGTGCGGGTGGTGGTGGGTCGGAGTCGGGTGGTGGCGGAGCGGCTTTCGGGGCGGGGTGGGATGGTGTCGGTGTTTTTGCCGGTGGGTGAGGTGGTGGGGTTGTTGCCGGTGGGGGTGGAGGTGGCTGCGGTGAATGGTCCTGGGGTGACGGTGGTGTCGGGTGATCGTGGGGGTTTGGAGGGGTTGGTGGGGGTGTTGGAGGGTCGGGGGGTTCGGGTGCGGTGGGTGGCGGTGGATTATGCGTCGCATTCGGCTCAGGTGGACGGGGTGGCGGGGGAGTTGCGGGGGTTGTTGGCGGGGGTGCGGTCGGTGGTTCCGCGGGTTCCGTTTTTTTCGACGGTGGAGGGTCGGTGGGTGGTGGGGGCGGGTGAGTTGGAGGGGGATTACTGGTTTCGGAATCTGCGGTCGCGGGTGGGGTTCGCGGGTGCGGTGGGGGTGTTGGTGGGGGAGGGGTTCCGGTCGTTTGTGGAGGTGGGGGCGCATCCGGTGTTGGTGGGGTCGGTGGGTGAGGTTCTGGAGGAGCGGGGGGTGTCGGATGGTGTGGTGGTGGGGTCGTTGCGTCGGGGTGAGGGGGGTGTGGGGNGGGTTCTGCGGTCGGCGGCGGAGTTGTTCGTGCGGGGTGTGGGGGTGGACTGGTCCGGGGCGTTCACCGGCGCCGGTGTGGGTGTGGGGCCGGATCTGCCGACCTATCCCTTCCAACACGAGCGCTACTGGCTGGAGACCGTCGCCGGCGGCCTCGAGGCCGCGGACCACCCGTTCCTGGGCACGGCCCTGGAACTGGCGGGCGGCGCGCCGACGGTCCTCACCGGGCGGGTCGCCCTGCGGGAGCAGCCCTGGCTCGCCGACCACGCCGTCGCCGGCACCGTTCTCCTCCCCGGCGCGGCCATGGTGGAGCTGGCGCTGCGCGCCGGTGCGCAGACCGGCTACGGGCATCTCGACGAGCTCGTGATCGAGAACCCGCTCGTCCTGCCCGATCCGGGTGACGTCCGGCTCCAGGTGCAGGTCGGCGAGGCGGACGAGACCGGGCGCCGTCCGGTGACGGTCCACGCGCGCCGTAGCGGGGACTCGGGGCCGTGGGCCCGGCACGCGGTCGGCCATCTCGCCCGGCGCGACGACCGGCTGGTGTCCGGCGCGGCCTCCACCGAGCCGGGCCCGGAGGCGGGCGGGTGGCCGCCTCCCGGCGCGCGCCGCCTCCCGGTGGCGGAGTTCTACCGCCGGCTCGCGGACGGCGGCTATCACTACGGTCCGGCGTTCCAGGGGGTCGAGGCGCTGTGGGTGCGTGATCAGGAGGTGTTCGCCGAGGTCGGGCTCCCGGCGGAGCTGCACGCCGAGGCCGGCCGCTACGAACTGCACCCGGCGCTGCTCGACGCGGCCCTGCAGGCGACCAGCGCGGCCGGGCTCACGGCGTCCGAACCGGGACACCTGCTGTTGCCGTTCGCCTGGACGGGTGTCGCGGTGCGGATCGGCGGTGCGGCCCGGCTGCGGGTCCGGACGGTCCCGGTCGGCGGGGACGGCTTCACCCTCACGCTTCTCGCCGCTGCCGACTCGGTGGCGGCGGAGACGGTGGTGGCCACGGTGGACTCCCTGGTGCTGCGGGCGGTCGCGGTGGATCGGCTGGCGGGCTCGGCCCGGCGTGAGCTGGACTCCCTGTTCCGGCTCGAGTGGACGTCCCTGCGGCCGTCCCCGGTGGGCGCACCGCCGGTGCGGCCCCCGGGAGAGGCCCCGGCCGACCCGGCCGCCGACCCGACTCGGGCCGCGGGGGTGCTCGACCTGACCGGGGAACCGCCGACCGCGGATCCCGGCGCGGCCCGTGCCCGCGCGGCCCGGGCCCTCGACTGGCTGCGCGACCGGTTGACCGGGCCGGGGGCGGGTCAACCGGTCGCTGGGTCGCCGGCCGGTCGGCCGCTGGTGGTGCTGACCCGGCGGGGCGTCGGCCTGCCACTGCCCGGATCACCCGACGACGTCGTCGATCCCGGCGCGGCCGCGGTCTGGGGCCTGGTGCGTGCCGCGCAGGCCGAACACCCCGGCCGGATCCTCCTGGTCGACACCGACACCGACACCGACGTCAGTGCCGATGCGCCGGGCCTCGCACCGCTGGTCGCCGCCGCGGTCGCGGCGGACGAGCCGCAGCTCGCGATCCGGTCGGGCCGCGCGTTCGTACCGAGACTCGTCCCCACGGCGGTGACCTCCGCTCCGACCGGCCCGGCCCCCGGCTCCCGTCCCGCGCTCGCGGAGGGGACGACACTGATCACCGGAGGCACCGGAACCCTGGGCATGCTGGTCGCCCGTCACCTCGTCCGTACGCACGGGGTGTGCGACATCGTCCTGCTCAGCCGGCGCGGTCCGGCCGGGGCGGGAGTGGCTGAGCTGGTCGCGGAGCTGGCGGAGGCCGGCGCGCGGGTGCGGGTGGTGGCCGCCGACGCCGCCGACCGTGCGGCGCTCGCGGCGGTGCTCGCCGAGATCCCGGTAGATCGCCCGTTGGTCGGTGTCGTGCACGCGGCGGGCCTGCTCGACGACGGGGTGCTGGCGGCGCAGACCGCGGCCCGGCTCGAGGGAGTGTTCCGGCCGAAGGCGGACGCGGCCTGGAACCTGCACCAGCTGACCGCCGGGCTGGAGCTCGCGGCCTTCGTGCTGTTCTCGTCCGGGGCCAGCGTGTTCGGTGGTGCCGGGCAGGCGAACTACGCGGCCGCCAACGGCTATCTGGACGGCCTCGCGCGGCTGCGTCGCGGCCTCGGCCTGCCGGCGGTGTCAATCGCGTGGGGGCTGTGGGCGCGCACGAGCGGCCTGACCGCGCACCTCGACGAGGCCGGTCGCGGCCGGCTCGGCCGGGAGGGTGTCCGGCCGTTGCCCGACGACGAGGCGCTCGCGCTCTTCGACGCCGCGCTGGCCGCCGGCGCACCCCCGTCCGGTGGCGACCGGGGCGACGGACTGCTCGTCGCCAACGGTCTCGATCACGCCGTGCTGCGCGACCAGCTGTCCGAGGGCCGGCTGCCCGCGCTGCTGCGCGACCTCGCCCGTGACCTGCCCCCCGCGCCGGCCCGCCGTGCGGCCCGACTCACCCTGCGTGAACGGCTGGCCGGGCTTGACCAGGAGGAACGCGGCCGGTTCCTGCTCCACCTCGTGCGCGGCCACGCCGCCACGGTGCTCGGGCATCGCGGGGTCGGGAACGTCGGGCCGAACCGGGCGTTCCGCGAGCTCGGCGTGGACTCGCTGGCCGCCGTCGAGCTGCGGAACCGGCTCTCGGCGGAGGCCGGGGTCCGCCTTCCCGCGACGCTCGTCTTCGACCACCCGACGCCGGTGGCGCTCGCGGAGCGCCTCGCGGCCGAGCTGGAGCCGCGGGAACCGGACACCGCGGCCGGCACCGCGACCGAGTGGTCCGCGGCCGAACCCGCCGACCACCCCGACCCGGCGGACGAGGCGGACCCGGCGGACGAGGCGAGCCTGATCGCCGCGATGGACGTCGAGGGCCTGGTCGCGCGGGCGCTCGGCCGTACCGCCTGATCCAAGCCCCTCCACCGCCCCAGCACCCGCCCCTCAGCACCGGAGAGTCACATGGCGACGTCCCATGACACGCTCGTCGAGGCACTGCGCGCCTCGCTGCTGGAGAACGAGCGGCTGCAACGGGAGAACGACGGACTGCGCAGGGAGAACGTCCGGCTCACCGAGCCTTCCGACCGGACCCCCGCCACCAGGCCCGCCACGATGCCCGTCGCGATCGTCGGTGCCGGCTGCCGGCTGCCGGGCGGGGTCGCCTCCCCCGACGAGCTTTGGCGACTGGTGGACGAGGGCCGCGAGGGCCGCGCGCCGTTCCCCACCGACCGAGGCTGGGACCTCGACACGCTGTTCGACCCCGACCCGGCCCGCCCCGGGACGTCCTACGTGCGCACCGGCGGGTTCCTGGACGCTGCGGCGTTCGACGCCGGGTTCTTCGGCATCGCCCCGCGTGAGGCGCTCGCGATGGACCCCCAGCAGCGGCTGATGCTCGAGGTGTCCTGGGAGGCGGTCGAACGGGCCGGGATCGACCCGACGTCCCTGCGGGGCCGGCGCGTCGGCGTGTACACGGGCGTGATGTACCACGACTACGCGAGTGCCGTGGCGGACGTCCCGGCGGAGCTGGAGGGGCTGCTCGGGACGGGGAACTCCGGCAGTGTGGTCTCCGGGCGGGTCTCCTACCTGCTCGGCCTCGAGGGACCGTCGGTCACCGTCGACACGGCGTGCTCGTCCTCGCTGGTCGCCGTCCATCTGGCGCTGCGGGCGCTGCGGGCCGGCGAGATCGAGCTGGCGCTGGTCGGCGGGGTGGCGGTGATGGCCCGGCCGGGTCCGTTCGTCGAGTTCTCCCGGCAGCGGGGGCTGGCGCCCGACGGGCGGTGCCGGTCGTTCGCGGCGGGCGCCGACGGCACGGGATGGTCCGAGGGTGCCGCGGTGCTGGTCCTGGAGCGGCTCGACGACGCCCGCCGCGGTGGGCGCCGGGTGCGTGCGCTGGTGCGCGGCTCGGCGGTGAACTCCGACGGGGCGTCCAACGGCCTGACCGCCCCGAACGGCCCGGCGCAGCAGCGGGTGATCCGTCAGGCGCTCGCCGACGCGGACCTCACCACGCAGGACGTGGACGTCGTCGAGGGCCACGGCACGGGCACGCCACTCGGCGACCCGATCGAGGCCCAGGCGCTGCTGGCGACCTACGGGCGCCGTCCTGCGCAGCATCCGCTGTGGCTCGGGTCGCTGAAGTCGAACATCGGCCACACCCAGGCGGCGGCCGGGGTCGCCGGTATCCTCAAGATCGTCTCGGCGCTGGAGCGCGCCGTGCTGCCCCGGACGCTGCACGCCGACGTCCCGTCGGACAAGGTCGACTGGGAGTCGGGTGCGGTCCGCCTGCTGAGTCAGGCCCGGCCGTGGCCCGATCGCGGCCGGCCGCGTCGCGCGGCGGTCTCGTCCTTCGGTGTGAGCGGCACCAACGCGCACGTCATCCTGGAGCAGGCACCCGAGCCACCGGCCGGCGGGGACGAGGCGCCGGTGGATGCCGGCGGGGACGAGGAACCGGCGGACGCCGGCGCCGGGGCGGCGTGGATGGTCAGCGCGGCCAGCCGGACGGCGCTGCGGGTTCTCGCCGGCCGGGTGGAGACGGCGCTGCGCGCCCAGCCGGGGGTGCCGGTCGCCGCCGCCGGGGCCGCGCTGCGCACGAACCGGGCGACGCTGCTCCACCGGGCCGTGGTGATCGCCGACGACCGGGAGTCCGGTCTCGCCGGCCTGGCCGCGGCGGCCGCCGGTGAGCCGGCGGCGAACCTGGTGACCGGTTCGGCGGACGTCGACGGCCAGACCGTCTTCGTCTTCGCCGGCCAGGGCGGCCAGTGGCCGGGGATGGGCGCCGAGCTGCTCGACGCCTCGCCCGTCTTCGCGGGTGAGGTGGCCCGGGCCGGCCGCGCGCTCGCCCGGCACGTCGACTGGTCGGTCGAGGACGTGCTGCGCGGGGCGCCGGGGGCACCGTCGCTCGACCGGGTGGACGTCGTCCAACCGGCCTCCTTCGCCGTGGCGGCCGGGCTGATCCGGCTGTGGGAGTCGGTCGGGGTCCGCCCGGACGCGGTGGTCGGCCACTCGCAGGGTGAGATCGCCGCCGCCTATGCGGCGGGGGCGCTGAGCCTCGCCGACGCGGCCGCGGTGGTCGCGCTGCGCAGCCAGGCGATCGCCGCCGGGCTCGCCGGCCGGGGCGCCATGGCGGCGGTGGCGCTGCCGGTCCCCGCCGTCGCGGACCGGCTCGCGCCGTTCGGCGACCGGGTGGAGCTCGCCGCGGTGAACGGTCCCGCGTCGGTCGTCCTCGCCGGTGAGCCCGCCGCGCTCGACGAACTGGTGGCCGCCCTCGACGCCGAAGGGGTCCGGGCCCGCCGGATCCCGGTGGACTACGCCTCGCACAGCCGGCAGGTCGAACGGATCTCCGGTGTCCTGATCCAGGCCCTGGCCGGCCTCGATCCGCGCCCGCCGCGGGTGCCGTTCTTCTCCACCGTCGACGCGAGGTGGGTGCAGGACGCCGAGCTCGACGGCGGGTACTGGTATCGCAACCTGCGCTGTCCGGTCCGGTTCGCGTCCGCCACGCGCAGCCTGCTCGACGGCGGCTACCGGGTGTTCCTCGAGGTGAGCAGCCATCCGGTGCTCGGGCCCGCCATCGCCGAGACGGTGGACCAGTGGGCCGGGCCGCCGGTCGCCGTGCTGGAGTCGCTGCGCCGCGAGGACGGCGGTCCCGGCCGTTTCACCCGTTCCGCCGCGGCGGCGTTCGTGCGCGGCGTCCCGGTCGACCTCGCCGGCACCGACGGCCCGGGGGCCCCGTCGGGAACCGGCGGGGTCGACCTGCCGACGTACCCGTTCCAGCGTCGGCGTTACTGGCTCCCGTCGACCGGCGCCGGCCGGCCGTCCGGCGCGACCCGCCCGGTCGGCCGCGACGATCACGGCGGCGCGTTCGCGGGCGACTCCGGAGGTGACCACATGACCGGTGACGTGACCGGCGACATCCAGACCCGGCCGCAGGCCGGCCCGGCGGCAGACGCGACGGAAAGCCCCCGGGCGGAGAGCTCCACGACGGAGAGCCCCGAGCCAGAAAGCCCTGGGACGGACGACGCCGGTCAGGAGCTCGTCGCCCGGCTCGCCGCGCTGCCGGCCGCCGAGCGGACCGCACCGCTCATCGAGCTGGTCCGGGCGCAGGCCGCCGCGGTGCTCGGCCACGCCGACACCGACGAGGTCGGCCCGGACAGCGCGTTCTTCGACATCGGCTTCAGCTCACTGACCGCGGTCGAACTGCGAAACCGCCTCGCGGCGGCGACCGGCCTCACGCTCCCCGCGATGCTGCTGTTCGACCACGCGGTTCCCCGTGAGGTCGCCGCCTACCTGCTGGACCGGCTGGAGGTCGACACCCGTGTTTGACGTCGAGGCGTACCTGGCGGCGCTCGGCCACCGCGGCCCGGCCGAGGCGAACTGGGAGACGCTGCGCGGCCTGCACCACGCCCACCTGCGGACGGTGCCCTACGACAGCGAGCTGAACTCCGCCCGCGGCACCGACCTGTGGAAGGGCGTCGACATCGACGCCGACGCCGTGTTCGACGCGGTGGTCCGCGGTGGCCGTGGCGGGGTTTGCTACGAGCTCAACGGCCTGTTCCGGCGCCTGCTGACCGAGCTCGGTTTCGAGACCGGCGTGTACGCGGCGGGCATCCGGCAGGTCGACGGATCCTTCGGGCCCGATCTGGAGCACATCTTCTCCTTCGTCCGCCTCGACGGCGTGGTGTTCCTGGTCGACGTCGGCTTCGTGGGGCCGTCCTACCTGGAGCCGCTGCCGCTCGACGGGCCGGAGCGGCGGCAGTTCGGCACGTGGTTCCGTCTCGTCGGCGACGAGGGCTACCGCGTCCTGCAGCGGCGTGGTCAGCGCGGCGACTGGGCCGCGGTGTACCGGTTCCGGCCGGTGCCGCGGGACGTGGCCGCCTGGGCCGAACCGTCGGAGGAGCTCACGGAGTTCGCCCGGGCGCTGGCCGGAGCGGGGACGCTGGTGCGCGGCCGGGCGACCCGCGGCGGGCAGCGGATCCTGATCGGCAAACGGCTGGTGACCGTCGAGGACGGGCACGAGTCCATGCGGGTGCTGACCGACCCGGCCGAGCACGCCCGGGTGCTCGCCGACATCCTGCGTCGCCCGCCGGCTCCCGTCGCCACGCCCCCGGACGCCGCCCCGTGACCGCGCCGGAACGGGACGCGACCGCCGGGGGCACGGAGCCGGTCGAGGCCGATGTCCTGGTGGTCGGCTACGGGCCGGTCGGCCAGGTCACGGCGATCCTGCTGGCGCGGCGCGGCTGGCGGGTCATCGTCCTGGAGCGGTGGCCCCGGCCGTACCCGATGCCGCGCGCGGTCTCGTTCGACGGCGAGTCGGCCCGCATCCTCGCCGCGGCCGGCGTCGGCCCGGCGATGACCGAGTTCGGGGAGCCGTCCCGCGACTACACCTGGCGCAACGCCGCCGGTGACGTGCTGCTGCACGTCGACGTCCCCGAACACGGGCGATCCGGCTGGCCGGACTCGACGTCGATGTATCAGCCGGCGCTGGAGGACGCGCTGGCGGAGCGGGGCTCGCGCCTGCCGGGCCTGCGGGTGCTGCGGGGGCACCGGGTGGTGACGCTGGCCGAACAGGACGGCCACGTCGAGCTGACGGCGGTCCTCGACGGTTCGCCGGCGCCGGCGGGCGAGCGGCGCTTCCGCGCCCGCTGGGCGGTGGGCTGCGACGGCGCGAACAGCTTCGTGCGGGCCGGCCTGGGCGTACGGACCACGGACTTCGCCTACTTCAACGACTGGCTGACCTGCGACGTGGTCCTGCGGGAACCGACGGTGCACGAGCCGAACAACCTCCAGATCTGCGACCCGGCCCGGCCCCGCACCGCCGTCTCCGCCGGGCCGGGCCACCGGCGGTGGGAGTTCATGCGACTGCCCGGGGAACCGGCCGAGGAGTTCGGCCGGACGGAGTCGGCGTGGCGGCTGCTCGGCCTGTTCGACCTGCACCCGGGCAACGCGACGCTGGAACGGCACGCCGTGTACACGTTCCAGGCCAGATACGTCGACCGGTGGCGGGTGGGGCGGGTGCTGCTCGCGGGGGACGCCGCCCACCTGATGCCACCGTTCGCCGGCCAGGGCATGTGCTCGGGCTTCCGCGACGCGGCGAACCTGGCCTGGAAGCTCGACCTGGTACTCGCCGGCGCCGCCCCGGCGGAGCTGCTGGACACCTACACCCTGGAACGGCGTGCGCACGTCCAGCACGCGATCGGCATGTCGATGAACCTCGGACGGGTGATCTGCGAGACCGACCCGGCCGCTGCCCGGGACCGGGACGAGGTCATGATCGCGGTCCGCGCCCGGGGACTGCGGGAGGACCGCGCGCAGTCCGCCGTCGAGCCACTCACCGGCGGGTTCCTGCGCGCCGGGGCCGTCGCCCGCGGCGCCGGTCCACCCGGTTCCGCCGGTCCACCCGCGCCGGTCCGTCCGGGACGGGCACCGGTCCCGGACGGTGACCTCGTGCCACAGGGCCGGGTCCGTGTCGGTGGGCGCACCGGCCTGTTCGACGAGATCGTCGAGCCCGGGTTCGTCCTGCTCACCGCCGGACCGGCCGCCGGCCGGCTCGGCCCCGGGACGGGCGCGGCTTTCGCGCGTCTGGGCGGGCGGGTGGTCCACCTCGTCCCCGCGGCCGGTGACGTGCCGCCCATCACCGGGGCGAAACACGTGGGAGAGAGTGCCGGTCCGGGCGCGGGAATAACCGCCGTCGACGTCGACGGCGTCTATCTCGGCTATCTCGCCGCCGCGGGTGCCGATGCCGTTCTGGTGCGTCCTGACTTCTACCTGTTCGGCCGGGTTCCGGCGGTGACCGGGCCGGCCGTGAACGACCGGCCCGGCGGGCCGGAACCACCGCGGCTGGATTCCGCCGAGGAACTCGTCGGCGACCTGCTGGCCGGGCTCGGCGCTCCGGCCCTCGTCGGGGAGCCCTAAAGGCTGTTTCGTAACTCGGTTTGGGTGGGGTGTGGCCGGTCCGCGTGACCGGTCAGCCGGTCCGGCTGATGTTGTAGAGATGGGCGATCCCGGCCGCGGTGATCCCGAGGGTGCGGGCCTGGCGGCGGTAGTCACGCAGGATCTTCCAGGTCTTCATCCCGGCGAGGGCGTGTTCGACGCGGGCCCGGACCTTGCGGTGCACCCTGTTCAGCTCCTCCTTCC